>JAJTIB010000054.1 GCA_021300075.1 Rickettsiales bacterium | reverse complement strand
GGGCTTTTTTGCAGCGCCGCCAGCGAATCGCCTGTCAGATAATAAATCGCCTCCTGCCCGGGCTTCATGCGTTCTTTGTATGCGGCAAGCGATGTGAGACCGTCATCATGTGTAGAATAAAAACGACAGGCATCAAGGATTTTATCGCGCGGCTCGGTAGATTCGCATAAGCCCTCTTTAAGGGCGGGGCCAAAATTTTCCCAGAATTTCTGGTAGTCCGCCGGATCTTTCTCGGCACGTTTCTTGAGCTCAGTCAGCACCCGCGAGGTCACGGATTCACGAATCTTCGTCAGCAGCGCATTTTTCTGCAGCGTCTCTCGGCTGATATTAAGGGGCAGGTCGGCCGAATCAATCACCCCGCGCAGAAAGCGCAGATAAGAGGGCACGAGGTCAATTCCCTCCTCGGTGATAAATACCCGTCGAACATAAAGTTTTACACGGCGGCGGCGCTCGGGGTGAAACAAATCAAAAGGTTTCATGCCGGGAATAAATAACAGGCTGGTATATTCAACTGCTCCTTCCGCCTTGTTATGCATCACCGCCCAAGGGACCTCTGGTGTATGCGCGACCTGGCGATAAAACTCCTGATACTGCGCTTCGCTGATGTCGGATTTCGCCCGCGTCCAGATAGCCGAACCTTCATTAGCTTTCGTAACGTGCCCCTCACTGTCTGTTAGGGAAATCGGGA
Source organism: Rickettsiales bacterium (assembly GCA_021300075.1). Lineage (GTDB taxonomy): Bacteria > Pseudomonadota > Alphaproteobacteria > Rickettsiales > UBA3002 > JAFLDD01. Next base: position 3,776 of record JAJTIB010000054.1, on the reverse strand, counting down.
AGCCCACATGATCAGAATAAGTTCGAACAATATGGCTGAGTTTGTGCTTGTCGAGATAGTCTTTCGCATCATTTTTAAGGTGAAGCGTGATGCGCGTGCCACGCGGACGATCCTGCGCTTGGGCAATCGTGAAGCTCCCCTGCCCGTCTGATTCCCAGCGCCAAGACTCGTGTTCGCCCGCTTTGCGGGTTTCGACTGCGACGCGATCCGCCACCATGAAGCACGAATAAAATCCGACTCCGAACTGGCCAATGAGCGAACTATCTTTGGCTTTATCGCCCGTCAACTGCTCGAAAAACTCGCGCGTGCCGGATCGTGCAATCGTGCCGAGATTGGCAATCAGCTCGGCACGGTTCATGCCGATACCGGTATCCTCAATGGTGATGGTTTCGGCTTTCTCATCAAAGGTGAGACGAATTTCGAGTGCAGAATCACCCGCCATCAGCCCTTCTTTCTGCGCGGCCTCATAGCGCAGCTTGTCGCAGGCGTCGGAGGCGTTAGAAATCAGCTCGCGCAGGAAAATATCCCGGTTAGTGTAAAGCGCGTGAATCATGAGATGCAGCACGCGCGAAGTTTCCGCAGCAAAAGTCAATGTCTCTTGCTCTGACGCGTTTGTGGACGATTTTTTTGCTGCTTTGACCATCAGTTTCTCCTCACTTGTTTGAAAGACATGTGGGTTGCTGGATAGAAGAATTCAAGATTGGCTGTAGTAACAATTTCAATGGACTTCCCCGCCCCCTAAAAAAAAGCCTCAAATCAGTTTGGGTCTGCTGACCTTTCACCTATTGCACTTCGGGCGGTATGCCTGCGTCTTAAATCTGGTTTAGAGTATCGCTCCGACTTCTCTCAACGCTGACATTATCAGGAGAAAAGGTTGGCGGGAGTGGTCAGGACATGCTCGGCGCTTTCAGCGCCTCCTCCCCAACGCTAAGCTCAGCTTCGGCTTCGCCTCGCTTCACTAAGCTTTTGGTCGAACCCGCGCGGGTTCGAGTGGCATCATGCCATTTCCCAGAGAAGGCGAAGCCTCCTCTGGGAAATGGCGGGAGTGACGGGACTCGAACCCGCGGCCTCCTGCGTGACAGGCAGGCGCTCTAACCAGCTGAGCTACACCCCCGTAAGGGAGCCAACAGCCATGAGCTGTTAGCAGTATAATGTCACAATCAAACCGTCCATCTTCGCTCCTATCGGAGCTTCGCCGGACACTGCTTCGCCCAAGTCGATAGGGCTACGTCGGGCGGCAGCGCCACGCGAAGCCCCATCGGGGCGAAGCGTGGTGGGCGATGAGAGACTCGAACTCCCGACACCCTCGGTGTAAACGAGGTGCTCTACCAACTGAGCTAATCGCCCCAATCTGCGAGGATTTTCCCGCAAAGAGAGAGGCTGGCTATAAACACAAAAGGCGCAGCTTGCAAGTGCAAACTACGCCTTCGTTAGAACACCATGGCGGCTCTCGCCGCCTTGGGCACAAAATTGCTAAAACTAGCTGGCTTTGCGCTTGTTCACTTGCTCTTTGAGCGCCTTGCCGGGCTTGAACTTCGGCTGGATCGAAGCAGCAATTTTGATCACCGCACCGGTGCGCGGATTGCGGCCTTCGGTCGCCTTACGCTTCACGCTGGTGAAGGTTCCAAAACCCACAAGGCGAACTTCTTTGCCCTTCGCGAGCGACTTCGAGATTACTTCGATAAAAGCATCAACCACTTCAGCCGCTTTAGCTTTGGTGAGTTCGGTTTTATCGGCGATTTCCGCAATCAGTTCATTCTTATTCATAGTGCTCTCCATAGAGATAAGGTTACAAAAGATCATGCCGAATGATAAAGAGCCAAGTAGTGAGCGCTAAGCCGCTTCTTACAAGGGATATCCTCGTCACTAGCGAGTGAGACATAAGCACCATTCATTTCACTTAGCAACAATAAAAAACAAAAAAAGCGTGAGATTTCCGCCATTTTTTTTGCTTGCAATTTTTTTAGACGCTGAAGTAGCACGCAGGCGCGCTACAAAATTCTCATGTGCGGACATCGAAAAACACCTGTAAATCAGCCTTTTTCAAGCGATCTTCCTGTTCGATACGCGAATGTATATTTATGTGATCCTATCACAAAAACCCCTTCACGCGGGGGTAGTTTTCCACAAGAAACAAAACGCAGAAACGGAGATTTTAAGCCGCAAATGGGGGGTGATGAAGTCCCTTCGGCGATGCGGTGAAGATCTCAAATCCGTCTTTTGTTACCGCCACCGAATGTTCAAATTGCGCGGAGAGCGACTTGTCGCGCGTGGTTACCGTCCAGCCGTCATGCTTACTTAAAATGGTCGTGGCCTTACCGAGATTCACCATCGGCTCAACGGTGAAAAACATGCCTTCCTTGAGTTCAATACCCTGACCCGGTTTGCCGAAATGTAGAATATTCGGCGCAGTGTGAAACACGCGCCCGAGCCCATGACCGCAATATTCGCGAACGATCGAATAACCGAAGGACTCCGCATAAGACTGAATCGCATGCCCAATATCGCCGGTGGTCGCGCCCGGGCGCACCTGTTCAATCCCGCGCATCATTGCCTCATAGGTCACCTGCGTCAGCCGCCGCGCTTTGGTCGATACCTCGCCCACAAAGTAGGTACGGCTGGTGTCGCCATGCCAGCCATCCACAATCGTTGTTACGTCGATATTCACGATATCGCCCGCATTCAACACACGGTCATCCGGAATGCCGTGGCAGACCACATGATTGACCGAGGTGCAGACGGATTTGGGAAAGCCGCGATAGCCCAGCGGTGCCGGAGTCGCACCAGCATCAAGAATCATATAATGGCAGGCGTTATTGATGGTATTGGTGGTGATGCCCGGGCGCACCAGTTCAAACATCGCGTCGAGAATTTCTGCCGCTAGGCGTCCGGCTTTACGCATCCCCTCAAACTCCGCCGCGTTGCGGTGGATGGTGATGGGTCGACTGTCGGCGTAATCTTCCACGTCATTCTGCATGGTTTCTCTTAATCAGATGCCAGCTGCTGTGGCAAGTGCTTGCAGTTGCAAGCGCAGGCGAGTAACAAGGAGGCATGAACCAGCCCCCAATTGTCACCGCCGCCCTACTCATTATCGGCAACGAAATTCTCTCCGGCCGCACGCAGGATAAGAATCTCGCCTATCTCGCGGGCGAGCTTAACCGCGTGGGGATTCAGCTGCGTGAGGTGCGCGTGGTGCCGGATGTGGAAGCGGCGATTATCGACGCGGTGAATGCACTGCGCGCACGTTATGACTATCTGTTCACCACCGGCGGCATCGGCCCGACGCATGATGATATTACGAGTGAGAGTATCGCCAGGGCGTTTAGGGTAAAACTCATCCGCCACCCGGCGGCGGAAGCGGCGCTGCGCGCGCATTATACGCCGGAGCAGATTAACGAAGCACGCCTCAAAATGGCGAATGTGCCCGAAGGCAGCGAGCTGGTGCCCAATATCGTCAGCGCCGCACCGGGATTCCGCATCGACAATGTGTTCATCCTCGCCGGTGTGCCAAAAATCATGCAGGCGATGCTGGCGGCGGCGATTCCGCACCTCAAAGGTGGCGCAAAAATTCATTCGGCTTCGACCACTACCAATTTGCCCGAGGGCACGATTGCGGCGGGGCTAAGCGAAATTCAGGCGCGCTACCCCGACCTCGATATTGGCAGCTACCCTTACTACAAGCAGGGCGATGTCGCAACCACACTGGTCTTTCGCGGCATCGACGCTGGCCGCGCCGAATCCGCCAAGGGCGAGACGGAGGCGATGATTCTCGCGCT
>JAJTIB010000133.1 GCA_021300075.1 Rickettsiales bacterium | reverse complement strand
GCGATCCGTCCCGTTCACTTCCAAAGTCAGCTATACATCGCAAGTAATTGCGGTTCTTCCCTTTCCCAGACACAGGTTCTGGCCATTTCACCAAGACGGATTTTCTTAGCGGCGATAGCTTCCTGCGTCAGGCCGGCGATGACCTGGCGGATGGCCTTGCTACTCAGCGTCTCGGTTTCCAGCCCATTCGGATCGTAAATAAGTTTTGCACCCTTCCATTTTGTAATCATGAAGCTCAGTGGCAATACCGGCAGGCTGTGGTAATTCACGCATGCAATCTGCTTCCCACGCCGCGCGACAAAAGCGGAAGCGTGCCAACCAATCAGCTTGATGAGCGTACCGATTTTTGTAGGGATAGCTGAGCCAAAGAGCGGCGCGATGCGGATAACGTTTAAGCCCTTCCCCAATGATTCATAGGCGGGAAATGCACCCTTAAGTAGCGCCATGACCCGATTGCCAAACTCGGCTTCCAGCGCCTCTGCACTGACATCCGTATCCTCGATTACATCATGCAGCACGGCGGCGGTAATCGTATCGACATCTGCGCCGCTGGCGGCAACTAGGCGCGCCACCGCAATCGGGTGGTTTATATACGCTTTGTCGGTATATCTGCGTTTCTGATTGCGATGAGCGCAACGCGCGAATCCAACCGCCTGATAGATCGCGCTTTCATGCTCAGGGCTGATGCTCAGTCCATGCGTGATAATTCGCGCGTCATTTTGTCTGTGTTGCGTCATATCCCCTGAGATTCATAATATTTTTTCCAACCTCCATGTCCATCAGGTGAGCAGATGAGATCAAAATTCATGCCTTTTGTGGCTGGCAAGACGGCAAATAGACGCCGCAATTCTCCATTAGCCTTCACCTGCGCCTCAATATCCGCAGCCTCCACAATTCCCGCAGTTTTATCAAACCTACTGGCCACTAATGCGGCGTAGGCTGAAATGCTGGCCAGCGTTTGCCTGAGTTGTTCTTCACTGGGAGGCAAGTTTTGAAGGAGCGCGGCGCTCGCCAGTTGGTTTTGGAATAGCAACTTTGCATGCTCCCTAACTGCCACACGTTTTATCCAGCCAAACATGCGGCACCTCAAAAACATGTTGTGGAAGAACTCATCGCTCCATGCGATGTGTGGCAATTGATCGGCTGTCGTGGCGCGGTTGAAGGAGCGCAGACCCGCCTCCACATGCGCCACAGGAATATGGAGTTTGGCTGCCGCCAGCGCCCCGGCAAGGGTGGAGTTGGTGTCGCCATACACCAGCATCATGGCCGGTTTTTCCTTGAGCAGAACCCCCTCAATCGCTTCGAGCATACGCCCGGTCATGGCGCCGTGGCCAAGGCTGTTAATGTCGAGCTGATAGGCGGGCGCGGGAATATCCAGCTCGCGAAAAAAACAGCGGACATGTTATCATCAAAATGCTGGCCGGTATGCACGAGGATTTCCCTGAGTCCCACCGCCTTAAGCGCCTTGCTGACGGGCGCGGCCTTGATGAATTGCGGCCGCGCACCCACCACGGTGACGATGGTGAAGGGTTGTTGCGCGCGGGTCATTACGCCGCCGTCGCCAGTGCTTCATAAGCTGCCAGCACTTCATCTACCGTGCCGAGCAATCGTACTTCGCCTTTTTCAAGCAGCAGGGCTTTGTTGCATAAATCGCGCACAATATCGGGCGAATGTGAGGCCATGACCATGATGCGCGCCTTGTCATAAAGCTGATGCGCGCGCTCGGTGGCTTTCTTGATGAAATGCGCGTCGCCGGCGCCGATGGCTTCATCAAGAATCAGAATTTCAGGGTGAATGGAGGTGGCCACCGCAAAAGCGAGGCGGACTTTCATGCCATCCGAATACATGCGTACGGGCAAATCGAGAAACTCGCCCAGCTCGCAGAATTCTTCCACTTCCGGGGTGATACGGGCGATGGTTTTGCGGCTCATGCCCAGAATCAACCCCATGCCGAGAATATTATCGTATCCGGTTTTTTCAGGATCCAGCCCATTAGATAAATTGAATAATACCGATAATTCGCCCTTCACCTGCATATGACCAGAGGCAACAGGTAAAAAACCCGAGAGTGTTTTAAGCAGTGTTGATTTTCCCGCCCCATTATGGCCGATAAGTGCCAGCCGGTCACCATCTTCGAGCGTAAAGGAGACGTTATTTAGCGCACGCACGAAAGAAACTTTGCCTGAATCCTGAAAAATACGCCCGCCCGTGGCAAGGCTGATGATGGAGTGGCGCACCTGCGTTGTTCGCACCGCATAAACCGGGTACTGCACACAGACATTTTCCAGATGAATTTTTGCCATTGTCTAGACCCAGAAAATCACATGATAACGCACGCGCCGGTAAATCAGGAGGCCAAGCGTAAGGGTGACAAGCATGGTGCCGCCGGCCACAAGGTAAGACAGGGTCGCGGGCACTTCGCCCATCAGCGGTGCGCGCACAATCTCAATCAGGTGGTAGAAGGGATTGGCATCCGCAATCCAGGTATATTTTTTGAGCATGTCGCGCTGCCATGCAATCGGCGTCATCAGCGGCATGAGCTGGCACATCACACCAGCAATGGGCAGAATATCACGGTAACGTGTATTGATCAGCCCCATCATCAGCACAATTCCAAGTGACGTGCCAATGTGAATCAGGAGTGCAGGAATCGCCAGCAGCGCCAGCAGACCCGGCGGATGGCCAAGCGCAATCATGAGCAGCAGGCACACCGCGAGATAATGGCCATAAAGAATAATATAACGCACCAGCGCCCGCAGCGGGTGAAACAGCAGCGGCAGCCGGGTGGAGTTGATGAGGGGTGCCGCATTCACGAACACATTCGCACCGTCAAGAATCGAGAGGGAAAAAAACGTCCACACAAACATGCCGGCCGCCGTACGGGGCAGAAAATCGCCAATACTCTGGCCGAAGAGTGAGGCCATGACGAGTGCCATAGCAAAAATCCATGCACAGGTGCTGAAGGTCAGCCAGATGGGGCCGAGAAAGGTGCGTTTATACTGCATGCGCACATCGTCCCAACCGAAATAAATCAGGGCGTCGTGCCGCGCACATGCTGCCTTAAAATCCTGTAGGATGGAACGTGATGCCATAGGAACCTTAATTTTTGCATTGTCCTCATAATCTATCCGCTTGCGGATTGGCAATAGAAATGCTGTATCAGCCGGCTATGTGCGGCATTGCGGGTATGATTGAGAAACGGGCTGGCGTGGTGGAATCCGCGCGCCTTCAGGCCATGACCGATTCTGTCGCCCACCGGGGGCCGGATGGGCAGGGAATCGCTATCTTCGGCGCTGTCGGGTTTGGCCACCGGCGGCTGGCGATTCTGGATCTGTCAGCAGAGGGCGCCCAGCCCATGGCTTACGGAGATACAGGCCTGACCATCATTCATAATGGGGAGATTTACAATTACCGCGAATTACGCCGGGAACTGGAATCGCTGGGCTACCGCTTCCGCTCTGAGACGGATACGGAGGTGATTCTTGCCGCATATGCGGCCTGGGCAGAGGAGTGTGTCGCCCGCTTTAACGGCATGTGGGCATTTGCAATTCACGATGCGAAAAAAAACCGAGTCTTCTGCTCGCGTGACCGGTTTGGTGTGAAGCCGCTTTACTACCACGAAAACGCCGAGCGTCTGGTGTTCGGTTCGGAAATTCGCCAGATTCTTCCCTTTCTTGCCGCCCGCCGCGCCCGGCAGCAGGCACTGGAGACATTCATCATCACCAGCGGGAAGGATCTCAACGAACATACGTTTTTTGATGGCGTCAAGCGCCTGCCGGCAGGCCATTCACTTATATATGACCTCACCACCCATCAGCACCGCATTACCCCGCACTACACGCTTCGCCGCGCTGCAGAAGCCCCGAAACTCAGCCGTGAGGAAGCGGCCGAAGCGCTCTATACATTGCTTACTGATGCGGTAAAGCTTCGCCTGCGCTCGGATGTGACGGTCGGCACCTGCCTTTCCGGCGGGCTCGATAGCTCTTCGGTTGCTACCATTGCCGCCGGGCTTTCTTCCGCGAGCCCGTTTGCCGCGATTACAGCAGTGAGCGAACAGGAAAGCAATAACGAAGCAGGCTACGCCGCCGAAGTGGTGAAAAACGCCGGGCTCAACTGGTTTCAAACCGCTCCCACCTATGCCGATTTTACAGATTCCCTGCCCGCCATCGTACGCGCGCAGGAAGAGCCCTTCGGCAGCGCCTCGATCGTGATGCAGTATTTCGTCATGAAAACCGCTCGTGCCAGCGGAATTCCAGTTCTGCTCGACGGTCAGGGCGGGGATGAATTACTGCTGGGCTACGAGCGGTACTATGCTACCTCACTGCTCACTATGGCAAGGCGGCGTGGCCTGCTTCCCGCACTTCATGAAATGCGGCAGATACAAAAAAATAACAGCAAAATGGGGCCGCGCAACATCGCCAAATATCTGGTTGGCGCGTCAAGCTCTCACCTGCGTTACGCCTATTACCTGCATCAGCACCGCTATTTCAAACATCGCCCTGCGTGCCCGGCACATCTCAAAGCGCTGGCCGGCGCAGTGACGGATGTCTGGGCGCTGCAGGCGCTCGATATTACCAGCACCAGCATTCCCATTCTGCTCAGGTTTGAAGATAAAAACTCGATGGCACATGGGATTGAAACACGCCTGCCATTTCTCGATTACCGGCTGGTGGAATTCGCGCTATCATTGCCGGCAGATTACAAAATTCACGATGGATGGACGAAATGGCCGCTGCGCCACGCCATGCAGGGCAGAATGCCAGACAGCATCACCTGGCGTAAGAATAAATTCGGGTTTGAGGCACCGGAAGAAATCTGGTTGCGCCGGCATGACAATCCGATGCAGGCGGCCGTGTTTGCTTCGCCCATACTCAGGGAACTGGTAGATATGAAAAAGCTTCAGGCACATTGGCCGCGGCTTGATCTGCGCAGCCGCTTCCGGCTTTTCATCGCCGCCTTGTGGGAGGCAGAATTCGCGTTGACACTCTAACCGCGTAGCACGGCTTCGAGAAACTCGGCAAAGGCGGTATAGATGGCGTGTTTGGCGTAATGCGCGGGCGGCACCTGCGCCAGCGCAGATCGGTAGCGGGGTAGATCCGCAGCAACTTTACGGATGGCTTCGGCAAGCGCCGGCGCATCTCCCGAAGGGCAGGTGAGACCAAGCCCGTGTGCTTCCACATATTCACGACACTCCCCGCGTAGTGAGCATACGATGGGCAAGCCGGCAGCTAGATAATCAAAAAATTTATTAGGCATGGCTTCGTTATGGCCGGTAAGCAGTGCAATATCGGTGTCACGTAACAGTGCGCGGGCAGCTTCGGTATCCATCCAGCCGGGAAGGGCAAAGTGCTCGGGAGAACCTTGAAGGGCACGCAGTGTTTGCATCATTTCACCATCCCCTGCGATGGTGAACCGCAGCGGCGCCCCATTCTTGGTAAGCAGTGTTGCCGCCTCGGCAATCGTCAGTATATCTGCCGTATGACCAAGACTGCCCAGGAAACTGACGCGCACCGGTGCGTCGGGTGGTGTAACGGTTCTGGCGATTGCTCCGCCTTCTGAAAGCTCGGTACCCAGATAAAACACGCGGCAGCGATCGCCATCGTTACGTCCCGATTTTTTTATTGCCCAGCTCAGCACATGGCCACTCATGGAGGTCAGGTAATTTGCTTCGCCAAGAATACGCGCGGCATAGGGATAAAGCAGCCAGACGGCAAGACGCACGAGCGGCTTGAGGGGGCGGGGGGCATAATCCGCAAACGTATCCGGCCACTGGTCACGTACATCCACGACTACCGGAATACTGCGCGGTTTGGCATACTGCAGCGCCTCGTGCACCCATTCGATGATAGGATAAGCAACAAGAATGAGGTCAGGTCTTTCGGTGGAGTGTTCGGCCTGCATGCGCCAGCGTTTCGCCAGTCGGCGGTGGTGGCGGATACGAGCGAAGGAGAGATTGCGGACGTAGCTGCCGG
>JAJTIB010000162.1 GCA_021300075.1 Rickettsiales bacterium | reverse complement strand
TTCGCGGGCGAGGTCCCCGGCGACCCGATCCATCACCGGTCCCCATTCGGCAAAGGCGGCGGGCTGGTAGAGCCGGACCTGGGGATACCAAGGGTATCTATCGGTCCCGAGGGCGGTCCAGGCGCCCTTGGCGGCGATCAGCCAGGCGGGCGCGCCTGCGGCGGCGGCGAGGTTGAAGGTCGCGTTTGAGAAGCCGATCACAAGGTCAAGCGCGCAGGACAGGGCGGTCAGGTCATCGAGGTCCTGCTTGAGGTCGATGCCCGGCGGGTTCCAGATCTCGACCCCGAACTGATCCCGGGCCAGCTGCAGCTCCGCCTCGCAGTCATCGTACTGAAGGTTCACGAATGTGACGCCAGGCGTCCGAAGAATCGGCTCCCAGGCGTCGAAGAGCGAGAAGGCCCGCTTTCGTCCAGCGGCCATTACCGCGCTCTTCCAGAGCAGGCCAACCCTGGGCCCTGGCGGGACCCCTTCCAGAGTCCGTCGCCAGTACGCCACCTTCCCGCAGTCCGGCCTCAAGTAACCGCCAGCCTTTGCAAAGGACGGGAGGCTTGGCCGGAATTCCTGAAGCAGAGAGGCGATAGGGGTCCAGACGTCGCACCCTCCTTCGGGTACCCCGGGTACGATTCGCACCCTGTGCCCGCCCACCTCGGCCACCCGATGCAGCTCGACCCGCGTATCCGGGAAGCTTCGCGACATCAGGTCGACCAGGCGGGGTTCAGTGGCGAAAATGAGTTCGCCGGTGGCGCCGATACGTGCCTTCACGTCAGGAAGAAGCCCGGCGAACATGACCTCGTCGCCAAGGCCCTGCTCACCGAGGACCAGGAGCCGGCGTCCCGCCAGGGGCTCACCGGGTCGCCAGAGGTCTTCCGTCCTGAGGTTGTTGATGAATCCCGGCCAATTCGGATCATTGCGGGCTTCGTAATCCTTCCAGCCTTCCTCCAGATCCCCCATCGAAAGGCGTGCAAGGGCCCGGGCGACCACCATGGCGGGCCGATGTTCGGCTGGCGGCGGGGTATCCAGGGCTGCGTTGATCCAGACAATCGCCTCCGACGCCTGTCCCATCACCAGGAGATTGTCGCCGAGATTGTAGGCGGCCGAGGCCATTCCGGGCGCCATCCGGAGCGCCTCTGTGAACAGGAGGTTCGCCGTCGCGAGATCCCTCTCTTCCGACACCAGGGTGCCGAGGGTGTTGAGGAGGTTGGGGTGGCCGTGCTGCCCCTCCAGGAAGGCCCTCAGGAGGTCGATGGCTTCATCACCCCTGCCCTGGGCGGCCAGGGCGATCGCCAGATTGTTCGTTCCCTCTGGGTTCCCCGGGTCAGAGGCCAGGAGCACCCGGATCAATCTCTCGGCGATGTCGCTCAGTCCGATGGTCAGGGCCAGGCGGCTCAGATTGAGCAGCACGATCGAGTTTCCGGGAAGCAGGGCCAAAGCCGCCTCGTAGCAGTGCAGGGCGTTGACGAAGTCCTTGCGGGCTTCGTGAGAGATCGCCAGTACGTGCCAAGCTTGGCCATTCCGCTCGTTTGCGTCGAGGGCTTCGAGGCAGCGCCTTATGGTCTCCTCGAAGTCGCGACGTCCGAGTGCAGAGATGGCCAGGGCCAGGGCCACCTCCTCCGGCCCCTTCCCGTCGGCGATCCGCCTCGCGGTCTCACCCAACATGGCCTTGGAGCCGCTGGAGCCCATGACGGCGAGGCCCGGAAGGCCACCAGGCCGAGGATCAGCCCCCCGCCCGGTCACTTGCATCGTCTTCTGGAGCGCGACCGGACCCGCTGGCGCCGAATTCCACCCTGAGATCAGCAGCGATTTTCGCCATCACTGGCGCCCACTCCGCGTAGGCAGCGGTTTGATAGAGCCGCACCTGAGGATACCAAGGGTAGCGATCCGTCCCGAGAGGCGTCCAGACGCCCTTGGGGGCGATGAGCCAGGCCGGCGCGCCCGCAGCCGCCGCCAGGTTGAAGGTCGCGTTTGAAAAGCCGATCACAAGGTCGAGTGCGCAGGACAGGGCGGTCACGTCATCGAGGTCCTGCTTGAGGTCGATGCCCGGCGGGTTCCAGATCTCGACTCCGTAACGTTCCCTGGCCAGTTGCAGCTCCGCCTCGCAGTCGTCGTACTGAAGGTTCACGAATGTGACGCCAGGCGTCCGAAGAACCGGCTCCCAGGCATCGAAAGGCGAGAAGAAGCGGCTACGTCCTCGCGTGGTAACCCCGCTCTTCCAGAGCAGTCCCACCTTGGGTCCAGACAGTGCGTCGGCCAAGGCCTCACGCCAGTGGGCGACCCGCTCCGGCGCCGGATGCAGGTAGCCCGTCTTCAGCGGGAAGTCTTCCACCCGGCTGCGGAACTGACCGAGAAGCGAGGCCATCGGCGACCAGCATCCGATCTCTGTGTCACCCGCGTCCAGAGCTGGAACCAGTCTCACGAAACGGCCGGCGGAGTCGATCGTCCTGTGGGTCTCAACCCGTACGGCCGGAAAACTCCGGGACATGAGGGTCGCCAGCCTGGGCTCGACCGCCAGAATCAGGCGCCCCTCCGGCCCGAGGCTCTCCAGCACATCGGGCAGGATGTTCGCAAAAAGGACCTCGTCTCCCAGGCCCTGCTCACCGACGAGCAGAAGCGACACGCCCGCCAGGGGCGCGCCCGGCTCCCACCTTGGTCCTTTCACTGCGAAATAGGTGCACTCGGGGAAGTTGATGTCGTTGCGGATTTCGTAGTTCCGCCAACCTTCCGCGATGCTGCCCATGGCTAACTGGGCCAGCCCCCGGGTCATGGTCATCATCGTCTTCTCGTCGGCGGCGAGGGGCCGCTGTAGGGCGCTCTCGACCTCTCTGAGCGCCGAGCGAGGATCGCCCGTGTCAAGCAACAGGGAACCCAGATTATAGCGAGCCCTGGCGAGGCGTGGACTCAGACGTAGGGCCTCCCGGTAGAAGACCCTGGCATTCTCGATATCGCCCTCCTCCGCTAACATGCCCGCGAGGCTGTTCCAGAGATTGGCGTAGGTCGGGTGACGGGAGATGAAGTCCTTCAACATAGCGATGGCCTGCTGTTGGCGGCCCTGAGACGCGATGGCGAGCGCCAGATTATTGATGCCCTCCGCGTCGTTTGGCTTCCTGGACAGGACGTGAAGGAAGAGCTGTTCCGCCACAGCGTGCATGCCCATCCTGAATGCCAGCCTCCCAAGGTTGGTCAGGACGTCGGGGTTGTCGGGGAGGAGCTTCAGCGCCGCCTCATAGCAGCTCAGCGACGTGGTGAAGTCCCCGCAGGCCTCCTGCGCGATGGCCAGAATGTGCCAGCCGATCCCGCTGCGCTCATCAATTCCCAGCGCTTCCAGCGCCAGGGCGGCGGCCTTCTCGGGTTCATGCGCCTTGATGTGGACGACGGCGCGGTCAAGGAGCGGGACGACCAGACGATTTCTCTGTTCCGCGAGACCTTCGCTCAGGAGTTTGAGGGCGTCGGACGAGGCGCTCGAGCCCATCAGATCAGCGGCGCCTCCACGGGCAGCCCTGCCGGCGGGCGGAGTGTAGGTGTCTGACATCATGCAGCCCCAGAATAGCGACAAGGACTGGTGCCACCGAAAGATTAATCCGCTGCTAACCACAATTTGCCAGCCGATAAGGATATCGTTAATGAATGGAGACCTATCTTAAGTGGCGCATGCGGCGCCGCGCTATGGCCCTCGTCAGTGAGTCCGAACCTTGCCTCTGAAGCTGTCTCTGAAGCCAGGCGAAAAGTTTGTTCTGAACGGTGCTGTCGTTCAGAACGGCGACAGGCGAGGCGTCCTGGTCCTTCAAAACAAGGCGTCTGTCCTGAGGGAAAAAGACATCCTCCAGCCTGAAGATGTCAATACGCCCGCACGCAGGATATACTTTCAGGTCATGTTGATGTACATCGACCCGGCAGAAGTTGATAAGTACTATGACGACTTTGTCTGTCGGATGAATGAATTCATGGACGCCATCCGAAACCCGGAAATTCTCACCGAGTGCGTCACAGTTTCGCGTTGCTGCCTGCAGCGCGATTACTATAAGGCTCTTCTGAGCTGCCAGAAGCTCATCGCATATGAGGATATGAGGTTGCGGAATGACCCTGCGGGCGTATCAGCAGACAGCGATTAGCGCCGAGAGCCCGAGAGACACCGAGTTTCGTCT
>JAJTIB010000208.1 GCA_021300075.1 Rickettsiales bacterium | reverse complement strand
TGACAATGGTGTGAAGATTGCTGCGCTGCGGCTTGTATTTGCATCTGGGTCGTCTAAGAAGCGCCCATGCAGATGATTTCCACCCCCTCGCCCAATCATGACGGGCGCAATGGCCAGCCAGTCGATATGCTGGTGATGCATTATACCGACATGCGTAGCTGCGAGGACGCGGTGGCGCGGCTTTGCGACCCCGAGGCGCGGGTTTCAGCGCATTATGTCATCACCAAAACAGGGGTGGTTTATCAGCTGGTCGCTGAATCCGAGCGCGCCTGGCATGCGGGGGAGAGCTTCTGGCGGGGACAGACCAATGTTAACGCCCGCTCGATCGGGATTGAAATCAGCAATCCCGGCCATAGCGAGGGCTACAGTCAATTTCCGCCCGTGCAGATGGTGGCGGTAGTGGCGTTGAGCCAGGGGATTCTTGCGCGTCACAAAATACCGGCGCAGAATGTGGTCGGCCATTCGGATGTGGCGTTTTTAAGAAAACAGGATCCGGGCGAGCTATTTGACTGGCCCATGCTCGCCAAGGCTGGCGTGGGGGTGTTTCCTGCCCATGCACGACCCCTCACCGGCCCGGTGCTGCGCCCTGGAGATAAAGGCAAAGAGGTGATGCGCTTGCAGCAATCGCTCTGTAACTGGGGTTACGGCCTTAAGATCGACGGTGAATACGGTGAAAAAACGAAATTATGTGTGATTGCCTTCCAGCGCCATTTCCGCCCCGCCAACCTGGATGGGGTGTGGGATAATGAATGCGCCGGCATCCTCGCTGCCCTGCATGGGATGGTGTAGGGTGGAAGAATACCTCTCCCATCGGGAGAGGTCGAAATCATCCTTCATGATTTCGGGTGAGGGCTTCTTCCCGCACCGCCACCAAGCCCTCACCCGGCTCGTTACACTCGCCGACCTCTCCCGGAGGGAGAGGTATTCTTCGCGACTTCAGATTTCCAACCCTTGCCTCCGCCCCCAAAACCCGCTATTACTCTGTTACCAGATGGCTGGATGACCGCGGGGTTATCGTATGTCGCAGCAGAGGGAACACCTCCTATGCGGCCAATTTGGAATGCTCAAGGTGGAGGCGAAGCCTTCTGTCCGGAGCACTCAAATATCCCGAGGAAAGCCCGGACTCCGGGGAAATGGTGGCGGGTAACGCCCGCCCGGCGCGAGCCGAGGGAAAGTGCCACAGAGAACAAACCGCCCTGTTGGGACCGTGGTTATGCGAGCGCAGCAGCGCGAGCCAGCCATGAGCCCGCGAAGCGGCGTCCCATGGCGAGGTCAGCAGGCCGAGCCGGGGACATTGTAAAAGGGCAAGGGTGAAAAGGTGCGGTAAGAGCGCACCGCGCGGCTGGTAACAGTCGTGGCAGGGTAAACCCCACCAGGAGCAAGACCAAATAGGCGCACCGATTCCAAAAGAATCAGGCTGTCCCGGCCGTGCGCGGGTAGGTTGCTTGAGCGGTGCGGCAACGCACCGCCTAGAGGAATGGTCATCGCGCCGTGAGGCGTACAGAATCCGGCTTACAGGCCATCTGGGGGTTTTTTTATTCGCTCAAGCGCCGCTGGGGCTTTCGGCCTCAATGTCCGTGCAGGCGTGCGTTTATTGTTTCCTTCGCTTGAGATGCCGCCCACACCCCCTCACTTCGCTGCGTTCGTGGCTCGCCCTTTGATTATGTGGTCTATTCATGGATTGATAGGGAAGAACGAAGACTGGCCCGCGTCGAGTCAGTCCGATGAAAATCTGGACCTTTAGTTCTTCCGGTAGCCACGAGCTTGACGACTTATCGCTTTAATCAAAGCTAACTATATATAATTCATCATGTTTTAGGGACAGATGTATGAGTTTGTCGCTTGGCTTTCCACAGACGTGGGAAAAATCCCAAGAATCCCCTTGACCATACCCAATTATACCCATAAATTCCCAAACAATACCAAATTACTCCAAGTTAGGATAGCGGCGGGTTTTTAGATAGTTTCTCAGCAAAATTATCGGACAAAAATTGTAACCATATGAATTGAAATTTAGAAAATAAATTTAAATTCTAGCCAAGCGTTCAAAACTGGCGACGAAAATGGATTGGTTTTCATGAGTTCTGCCCAAAATGGGCGGGGTAAAAAAGGGAGTCGGGTCGTGGCGCTGTTTTTATCGACCTTTGAAAAACAGATCGACAAGAAGGGGCGGGTTTCCGTGCCTTCGGGTTTTCGCGCGGTGCTCGCGGCGCAACCTTTCAGCGGCATTATTGTTTATCCGTCCTTCGTCCATAGCTGCTTAGAAGCCTGCGGCATGGAACGCATGGAAAAACTCTATGCCCAGATCGAATCGCTCGACCCGTTTTCGGAGGAAAAGGATGCGTTTACCACGGCGATTTTAGGCAGTGCCGTGCAGTTGCCGTTCGATAATGAGGGGCGCGTCGTGCTGCCTGAGTCGCTCTTGAAACGTGCCGGTATTTCGGCGCAGGCGATTTTCGTTGGCAAAGGCGCAACCTTTGAAATCTGGGCGCCCGAAGCTTTCACGCGCCATGAAACAGCTGCTCGTGAACTGGCCAAAGCCAAGCGCGCCAGCTTGAAATCGGGGGGTGCGGCATGAGCAATGCAGCCCATATTCCGGTGATGTTGCGCAAGGTGCTGGCCGCAGCCGCACCCAAAGCGGGCGAGCTGGTGGTGGATGGAACATTTGGCGCGGGCGGCTATAGCCGTGCGCTCCTTAAGGCGGCCGAGTGCCGTGTGGTTGCGATCGACCGCGACCCCAATGTCAAGTTACTTGCCGATGCACTTGCCCGGGAGTTTCCCGGGCATTTTTTATTCCTGCCCGGGCGGTTCGGCGCAATGATTGCGCTGCTGAAATCGGCCGACATTGACGCGGTGGATGCGATCATTCTCGATATTGGCCTGTCCTCGATGCAGATTGACGACGCGGCTCGCGGCTTCAGTTTCCGTGGAGATGCGCCGCTTGATATGCGTATGGGCGGCGAGGGGGTGAGCGCCAGTGATGTGGTGAATCGCTATAGCGAAGCCCAGCTCGCGAAGGTTTTGTTTGATTATGGCGAGGAGAAGAATTCCCGCCGTCTTGCCAAAGCCATTGTTGCGGCGCGTGCGGAAGCACCGATTACCACGACGCGGCAACTGGCGGAAATTATTGAGCGCGCGAGTGGTGCGGCTGGCCGCGCACAGAAAATCCACCCCGCGACGCGCAGCTTTCAGGCGATTCGGATCGAGGTGAATCAGGAACTGGTCGAGCTGCAGCAGGCGCTGGCGGCTTCACTCAAGCTGCTCAAACCCGGTGGGCGGTTGGTGGTGGTGACGTTTCATTCACTTGAAGACCGTATCGTCAAACGCTTCATGGCCGAGCATTCGGGCAAGACCCAAGGTACGTCGCGCCATTTGCCGGCATCGTTTGCTGCGCCAGAAACTGCAGCATTTTTTGCGCGAAGTGCCCGTTACTTCCCGGGCGCGGATGAAATCCAAACCAACCCCCGCGCGCGTTCCGCAACCTTGCGCGTGGCCACCCGTTTACCGGAGGCCGCATGAGCTTACGCATGACGATGCTTGTCTATATGGCGGTCATCTCCATTGCGGCATTTGGAGTTTATCTGGTGAAATACACCGTGCAGGACATGCAGCGCGAAGTGGCAGCCCTTGATAAGGAGCTGCAGCAGGAGCGGGAATTGCTGCATCTGCTCAAGGCTGAATGGGCTTATCTCAACCGTCCGGAACGGCTGGAGCGGCTGGCGAGTCGCCATTTACAGATGGTGCCGCTCGAAGCGACGACGTTACCTGCGGTACGTGCCATTCCTGCTTCTTACCCCCCCGAACAACAACAAAAAAACACTTCCCCATCGGCCAGCGAAAGCATCATGCTTTACCAGCCGGTGGGAGGGTATTGATGCGGTCCTACCAGCAGCTTTATTCCGCCCGTCCTGCCAGCCGCATCATCCAAGGGGAGTCGCGCGGCCATCGCGCGCTCGAACAATCCCGCCTTCGCCTGATTTGTGTGGCGGTGTTTTTTGCCTTGTGTTTTTCGGCTTTATCGCTGCGCTTGGTGGAGGTCTCTCTCATGGGCGGCGGCGACATGCCGTTTAAGCGTCTGGTCAGTAATCCAGAGCTTTTGCTGCAGCGCGACGATGATCTCGATATTTCCAAAGCCTCTGAAGCCATCTACATGGTGCGGCGCGATATTTCCGACCGCCATGGCATGTTAATTGCCACTTCCATCCCGACCGCATCGCTGGTTGCAAACCCGACCATTCTGCGACATGAAGACCAGCTGGCGGCGGCGCTTAACACCATCTTTCCCGAACTTGAACGTTCCGCGCTCATCCGCCAGCTTCGCAACAAGCATCAGCGTTTTGTGTATTTGAAGCGCCATCTGACGCCGGCGCAGCAGGAAGCCGTCAATAACCTTGGTGCGCCGGGACTTTTCTTCGAGCCGGATACGCGTCGGGTCTATCCGTATGGTGCGTTGTTTTCACATGTGCTTGGCTATGTTGGGGTGGATAATCAGGGGCTCGCCGGCCTCGAGCAATCGCTTGAGCGGCGCTTGAGTGATCCGCTGGAGACCGCCCCACTTCTCTTGTCGCTGGATCTGCGCGCCCAGGCCATCCTGCGTGAGGAGCTTGCGCGCAGTATGAAGGAGTTTTCAGCGATTGGCGCGACCGGCATTCTGGCGGATGTGGCAACCGGAGAAATTCTGGCGCTCGTTAATTTGCCGGAATTCAACCCGCAGCGGCCGCTGGCAGGGGGGGTAGAGACACGCTTCAACCGCGCGTCGCAGGGCGTCTATGAAATGGGCTCGACCTTCAAAACCTTCACTGTAGCTGCCGCACTTGAAGCTGGTATTGTCGGGGTGAATGATGGCTACGATGCGACTAATCCGATTCGGGTGGCCAACTTCACCATTGGTGATACTCATCCCAAAAAGCGCTGGCTTTCGGTGGCTGAAATTTTTGCTTACTCCTCGAATATCGGCACGGTGAAAATGGCGCTCGATCTGGGCACAAAGCGCCAGCAGGAATTTCTGAAAACCATGGGGCTGATGGAGCCGGTGGCGGTCGAGCTGCCTGAGCGTACTCGCCCGCTTACCCCAAAAATCTGGCGCGAAATTAATACCATGACGATTGCTTATGGCCACGGCATGTCGGTCACGCCACTGCATGTAGTGCAGGCGATGATCCCGCTAGTGAATGGTGGCATCGCCCATAAGCTGACCCTACTGAAGCGCGATGGTTCAGAGTCCGTGGCGGGTACACGGGTGGTGAGTGAGGCAACGTCAAAAACCATTCGCCAATTGCTGCGACTGGTGGTGGCGCACGGTACGGCGCAGCTGGCGGATGTGGCCGGATATCAGGTGGGCGGAAAAACAGGGACAGCGGAGAAAAATACCGCAGGGGTGTATGACCCCAATGCCAAGCTGGTGTCGTTTGTGGGCATCTTCCCGGCGAGGCAGCCGCAGTATGTGATGTTGATGATGATTGATGAACCCAAAGGCACGAAAGAAACGCATGGTTATGCAACGGGCGGTTGGGTGAGCGCACCGGCGGCGGGCAGGGTAATTTCACGGCTGGCGCCGCTTTTAGGTGTGGCTCCAGATTTTGCTTATCACGATGCCGAGATTGACAGCTGGTGGCAGCAGGCAGAATTGCGGGAACGAAATGCTACGGTTGGCCGCGCGCGGCCGGGAGAAGAAGGGGGGGTCCATGCAGCTTCTTACTGAGCTTCTGGTGCGAGCCCGCTTAGAGGGAGTCGCCCTGATCGGGGATGCGAATATTTATATTCGTGATATAGTTACGGATTCCCGCCGCGTGCAGCCGGGCGATTTATTTATTGCTGTGCCCGGAACCAAAACGGATGGGGGCGAGTTTATCGCTGAAGCTCTGCATCATGGTGCGGCCGCCATTGTGGTGTCGCAGCAGTTCAGTGAGCCTTTGGCGGCGATTGTACCGATCCTGAAAGTACCGGATGTGCGGTTGGCGGTCAGTATGCTGGCAGCAGCATTTTTTACGAAAAACCCTCGCTACCTTCTGGCGGTGACGGGCACGGATGGCAAGACATCTACGGCTGAATTCACCCGGCAACTGGCACTTCTGACAGGCAAGAAAGCCGCCTCGATTGGCACGCTGGGTTTACGCTCGCCGCTACTGCAGCTCAACGAGGCATTCCCGAAAAATAATACCTCGCCGGACCCTGTTTTGCTGCATCGCACCCTTCATGCTCTAGCACTGGCTGGAATTGAGTATGTGGTGATGGAGGCCTCCAGTCATGGGCTTGAACAAAAACGCATGGAGGGGGTAAAACTCACCGCCGCTGCATTCACTAATTTCACCCGCGACCATCTCGATTATCATGGCACGATGGAGGCCTATTTCGCTGCCAAATCGCGGCTGTTTAACCACCTGTTGCCCTCAAGTGCTACCGCCATTCTCAATGCGGATGATGCACAGATCGGGACACTTAAACCGCTATGCGTCAAACGTCGCTTAGCGGTTCGGATGTTTGGTCAAACGGAATCAGATTATCAGATTCTCGAGGTAAAACCCCACGCGCGCGGGCTCGAGGTGCGGCTTATGCTGGAGCGTCAGGAAGTCAAAATTAACCTGCCCCATTATGGTGCATTTCAAGTGCAGAACATGCTGGCGGCCTACGGCCTGATGCGGGCGACGGGTGCTGCGTCTTCGATGCTGATACCGTGTTTTGAGAAATTAAAGGGGGTCCGAGGAAGGCTGGAACTCGTGGCTATGCACCCGGCCGTTGCACCTATTTTTGTCGATTACGCGCATACGCCGGCGGCGCTTGAAAACATCCTCAAAACCCTGCGCCATCATACGTTTGGCAAACTGCATCTTGTCTTTGGTTGCGGTGGTGACCGTGACCCCGGTAAGCGCCCCGAAATGGGCAAGGTGGCGATTAGTTTTGCCGACCATGTCATCGTCACCGATGACAATCCGCGCAGTGAGGACCCGGCGAAAATCCGTGCTGCGATTATGGCAGAGGCAAAAGGTGCCGAGGAAATCGGCGACCGCCACAAGGCGATTTATGCTGCGGTGCAGCAGCTGGCCAAAGGCGATGTTCTGGTGGTCGCGGGTAAAGGCCATGAAACGACCCAGATCATCGGCAGCCACATTTATCCGTTTGACGACGCAGCAATCATTAAGGAGGCAATAGCAGCATTATGAGTACAGCATGGGAAACTGGCGAGGTAGTGCGCGCAACTGGCGGTAAATGTTCCGGACAGTGGCTTGCCACGAGTGTCAGTATAGACACGCGCACGCTGGCCGCCGGCGCATTATTTTTCGCGCTTAAAGGCGAACAGCATGACGGCCATGAGGTCGTGGCGCAGGCACTGGCCCAGGGTGCGGTGGCGGCGCTTGTCAGCCGGACTGTTGAGGGCGTGGATCCGGCGCGGCTGGTGCTGGTGGCGGATACCGAGGTTGCACTGCAGCAACTAGGAGTCGCCGCGCGGCAGCGTAGCCACGCAAAGTTTATCGGAATCACCGGCAGTGTTGGTAAAACTGGCTGTAAGGAGATGCTCTCAACAGCACTCGCAGCGCTGGGAAAGACGGCGCAGACGAAGGGTAATCTCAACAACCATCTCGGTGTTCCGTTGACGCTTGCGAACCTGCCGCGTGACTCCAAATATGCAGTGATTGAGATGGGTATGAATCACCCGGGTGAGATTTCTTGCCTGTCGCATTGGGTGCAACCGGACGTGGCGATTATTACTACGGTTGAAGCGGTGCATATAGAGTTTTTTGACTCGGTGGCGGCGATTGCGGACGAAAAATCAGCAATTTTTGATGGCATGAACGGCAAGGGCACGGCTATTTTAAACGCCGATAATGCTCATTATGAACGCTGCGCCACTCATGCCGTGGCACACGGGGTGGATCGTGTGCTCTCCTTCGGCACATCGGAAAAATC
>JAJTIB010000038.1 GCA_021300075.1 Rickettsiales bacterium | reverse complement strand
GTCACGCCCAGTTCGGGCTGGTGGATATTTACATCATGCATCGGATGTTATGACCCAAGTCGACATTAAAAATCTGACGCTCAATTTCGGCCCCCAGCATCCGGCGGCGCATGGTGTACTGCGCCTGGTACTCGAAATGGACGGCGAGGTGGTCGAACGCGCTGACCCGCATATCGGTCTTCTGCACCGCGGTACGGAAAAACTCATTGAACATAAGACCTATCTACAGGCGCTGCCCTATTTTGACCGGCTTGATTATGTCTCGCCGATGAATCAGGAGCATTGTTTTTCGCTTGCGACCGAAAAACTGCTGGGCATCACCGTGCCGCGCCGCGCGCAGGTTATTCGTATTCTATTCAGCGAGTTAACGCGGATTCTTAATCATACACTCAATGTCACCACTCAGGCGCTTGATGTGGGGGCGACGACGCCGCTTTTATGGATGTTTGAGGAGCGCGAGCGCATCTTGGAATTTTACGAGCGAGCATCCGGCGCGCGTTTCCACTCGGCCTATATTCGCCCGGGCGGGGTGCATCAGGACATTCCGGCAGGGCTGGAGGACGACATCGCGAAATTTGTGCGCGGATTCGGCCAGATTATTGACGATGTTGAAGGGTTGCTTACTGAAAACCGTATCTGGAAACAGCGTACGGTAGATGTGGGCGTGGTGAGTCGCGAAGACGCACTGGCCTGGGGATTTTCTGGGCCGATGTTACGTGGTTCGGGTGTGGCGTGGGACATCCGCAAAGCGACACCGTATGAGATTTACGGCGAACTGGATTTTCAGATACCGGTGGGCAAGAACGGCGACTGCTACGACCGCTATCTGGTGCGGATGGAGGAGATGCGCCAGTCGCTGCGGCTGATTACGCAGTGCCTCGAAAAACTAGCACCCGGACCGGTGGTGGTGGATGACCCTAAAATCGCCCCGCCCAAACGCGGCCAGATGAAACAATCGATGGAGGCGATGATCCATCATTTCAAGCTCTATACCGAAGGCTACCATGTGCCCGCGGGCGAGACCTATACGGCGGTCGAGGCGCCCAAGGGCGAGTTCGGCGTGTTTCTTGTTTCGGATGGCACGAACAAGCCCTACCGCTGCAAAATTCGCGCGCCGGGATTCGCCCATCTGCAGGGTCTGGATTTCATGAGCCGTGGCCATATGCTCGCCGATGTCTCGGCGATTATCGGTACGCTCGATGTCGTATTTGGGGAGATTGACCGATGAATCTCGCCAACCTCAATATCCCCGAAATAAAAGTACTCGGCGAGGTGCGTCATTTTAAAGGTACGCAAGGAGATAAGTTCAATACTGATCTGCGTGCGGCTAAAGATAATTATAAAGTTTGGCTTAATCTGGAAATTCAAAGAGGTGGTCAAAAGGGGTGGCAGTTGTTGGAGTGTGAGTATAGCGCCAGAGATCAATTTCTTGATCGGGTTAATCGTTATGCCGCTAAAGGTGGTAATGCTGCGATTGATCTTACAAAGTTTGGTAAGTCTATTGGTGAATTCACCAGCGATCCTTATGCAGCGGAATATTTGCCGCGTCAAAGATCGGTAACGAATCAGCATGGACGTAAAGGGGCAGAAAAATGAGTACCGTGTCCATCAAAAAATTCGAGCAACCGAAATCCTTCAGCTTCACGCCCGAAAATCTGGCGGAGGCCGAAAAGCATATCGCTAAATATCCGGCCGGCCGTGAGCAGTCGGCGGTGATGCCGCTTCTGATGCTCGCCCAGCGCCAGCATGATAACTGGCTGCCGGTCGCGGCCATTGAAGTCGTCGCGAAAATGGTGAACATGCCGTACATCCGTGCCTATGAAGTCGCGAGTTTTTATACCATGTATAATCTCGCCCCCGTCGGCCGCTATCACATTCAATGCTGCACCACGACGCCGTGCTGGCTGCGCGGCTCGGACGAGGTGATCAAAGCCTGCAAAGATACGCTTGGGATCGAGCCCGGGCAAACCAGTGAGGACGGGCGCTTCACGCTTACTGAAGTCGAATGCCTTGGCGCCTGCGTCAATGCGCCGATGCTCCAGGTGACTTCGAGCATCGACGATGATTACTTCGAGGATTTGAATTACGACACGACGCGCGAGATTCTGCAAAAACTCAAACATGGCGAAAAACCCCGTCCCGGGCCCCAGTCGGGGCGGATTTCGTCCGAGCCGCAGGGCGGGAAAACAACGCTGAAGGAGCCAGCCAATGCTCGCGGATAAGGACCGTATTTTCACCAACCTCTACGGGATGGAGGATTGGACATTGAAGGGCGCAAAAGCTCGGGGAGACTGGGATAACACACGCGCGATTCTTGCCCTTGGGCGGGATAAAATCATCGAGGAAGTCAAAGCCAGCGGCCTCAGGGGTCGTGGTGGGGCAGGGTTCTCGACCGGCATGAAATGGTCGTTCATGCCCAAAGTGTCGGACGGTCGGCCAAGCTACCTCGTGGTGAATGCGGACGAAGGCGAGCCAGGAACCTGCAAAGACCGCGACATGATGCGTCATGAACCGCATAAGCTCATTGAGGGCTGTTTGATCGGTGGTTTTGCGATTGGGGCGATAGCGGCTTATATTTATATTCGCGGCGAATTCCGCGTCGAGGGCGACCATTTGGAGCAAGCCATTGCTGAAGCGTATCAGGCTGGTTACTTAGGCAAAAACGCCTGTGGCTCGGGTTATGATTTTGACGTTTATGTGCATCGCGGCTCAGGCGCTTATATCTGTGGCGAGGAAACTGCACTGATCGAATCGCTCGAAGGCAAGAAAGGCCAGCCGCGCCTCAAGCCGCCTTTCCCGGCGGCGATGGGGGTCTGGGGCTGCCCTACGACTGTCAATAATGTCGAGTCGATTGCCGTAGTGCCGACTATTCTAAGGCGTGGGGCTTCATGGTTCGCGGGCATAGGACGCCCCAATAATACCGGCACGAAAGTGTTCTGCATTTCGGGCCACGTCAACAACCCCTGCAATGTCGAAGAAGCGATGGGGATTCCGCTCAAAGAACTCATCGAAAAACATGCGGGCGGTGTGCGTGGCGGCTGGGATAATCTGCTTGCAGTTATTCCCGGCGGCTCCTCGGTGCCGCTGATTCCCAAATCCATCTGCGATACGGTGCTGATGGATTTTGATTCGCTGCGCGAAGTGAAATCCGGCCTCGGCACGGCGGCGGTAATTGTGATGGATAAATCAACGGATATTGTCAAAGCCATCGCCCGGCTGTCGAAATTCTACATGCATGAATCCTGCGGCCAATGCACCCCCTGCCGCGAGGGCACGGGCTGGCTCTGGCGTATGATGGAGCGCATGGTCACGGGCAATGCGGTGCGCGCCGAGATCGACCAGATGCTTGATATTGCGAGCCGCATCGAGGGACATACGATTTGTGCGCTTGGTGATGCCGCCGCCTGGCCGGTGCAGGGCCTCGTGCGGCATTTCCGCCCCGAGATCGAACGGCGGATGGATGAGTTTACAAGGAAGGCAGCGTGATGAGGTGTGTTGCTCCTGCTTACGATGCTTGTCACCCCGCACTCGTTGCGGGGTCTGGTATCCGGATGCCGCAACAAGTGCGGCATGACAGTTCTATGATGTGGAGGGCGGCGTGATGGAAATACCGGACAACAGTTTGTGGAATATGTTTCTTTCATCATGGTTGCCGTTCTTACTATTGATTGCTGTCTATATTTTTTTCATGCGCCGAATGAAAAAGGATGGAATTGGATGGAATCCGCAAGTTGATGCGTTGAAAGAAATCAACGAAACCCTCAAAGAAATTTCACAGAAACTGGATAAGAGATAACATGCCGACATTGAAAATAGACGGTCAGGAAGTTGAGTTCACACCCGGTGAATCGGTGATTCAGGTCTGTGACCGCGTGGGCGTTGAGATTCCGCGTTTTTGCTATCACGAGAAACTGCATATCGCGGGGAATTGCCGCATGTGCCTGGTCGAGGTAAAGCCCGGGCCGCCCAAGCCCCAGGCCAGTTGCGCGCTGCCGGCGGCAGATAAAATGGAAGTTTTTACCACGACCCCGATGGTGAAAAAAGCCCGTGAGGGGGTGATGGAGTTTCTGCTCATCAACCACCCGCTTGACTGCCCGATCTGCGATCAGGGAGGGGAGTGCGATTTGCAGGATCAGGCCATGGCCTACGGTATGGGCGAAAGCCGCTACCGTGAGCATAAGCGTGCGGTTGAAGATAAATATATGGGACCGCTCATCAAAACGCAGATGACGCGCTGCATTCATTGTACCCGCTGCATCCGCTTTGTTGAAGATATCGCGGGCGTGCCAGAGCTGGGCGCGGTGGGGCGTGGCGAACATATGGAAGTGACGTCCTATCTTGAAAAAGCCCTGACGTCCGAGCTTTCGGCCAATGTGATAGATCTGTGCCCCGTGGGAGCACTGACAAGTAAACCCTACGCTTTCCATGCCCGGCCGTGGGAACTTCAGAAAACCGAATCGATTGATGTAATGGACGCGGTTGGAAGTGCCGTTCGCATTGATTCGCGCGGCGAGGCAGTTCTTCGTATTCTGCCGCGCCTGAATGAAGAAGTGAATGAAGAATGGCTCGGCGATAAATCGCGCTATGCGTGCGACGGGCTTCGCACCCAGCGGCTTGACCGTCCTTACATCCGCAAACTCGGTAAGCTCCAACCCGCAAGCTGGGACGAGGCCTTGAAACTTGTGGCTGAAAAAATCGCAGCCGTGAAGCCAGAAGAAATTGCTGCTATTGCCGGTGATCTGGCTTGTGTGGAGAGCATGTTCGCTCTCAAATCACTGATGGGCGCTTTGGGCTCGCCCAACCTCGAATGCCGTCAGGACGGCGCAAAAATTCCGACTGGCGCGCGTGGCGATTACATCATGAACACGCCTATCGCTGCGCTGGAAGAGGCGGATTTGGTGCTGATGATCGGCACCAACCCGCGCACCGAAGCACCGCTTATCAATGCGCGTTTACGCAAGGCCTATCTGCGTGGCGGCATGGAAGCTTACAATGTTGGTGCGGCGTTTGATCTCACCTATCCCGTTACACAGCTTGGCGAAAATCCCCAAATTCTGGCGGAAATAGCTGGTGGAAAACATCCGTTTGCAGCCAAGCTGAAAGCCGCCAAAAAACCGGTGATACTTCTGGGGGCAGCCGCTCTTGCGCGTGCGGACGGGGCGGCGATTCATCAGGCGGCAAAAATCGTTGGCGATTTCTGCCAGCGTGAGGGTTGGAACGGATTTAACCTGCTGCATCATGCGGCCGCTCGCGTCGGTGGGCTTGACCTTGGCTTTGTCCCGCAGTCGGGCGGCAGAGATATGCAGGAAATACTGGCAGGCATCGCCGAAGGCGCAGTGAAACTCGTTTATCTGCTCGGGGTCGATGAAATCGACATGAGCTATCTCGGCAAAGCCTTCGTCATTTATCAGGGCCATCATGGCGACGCGGGCGCCCACAGGGCGGATGTGATTTTGCCCGGTGCGGCCTACACCGAGAAAAATGCACTCTATGTGAATACCGAAGGCCGCGTACAGGAGGCGTTACGCGCTGTGTTCCCACCCGGTGAAGCTCAGGAAGACTGGCAGATTATCGCGCGTCTGGCTGCAGTGCTGAAAAAGAATTTACCCTTTGATTCGCATGCCAGCCTGCGTGCGGCGCTCAAAAAAATCGCGCCGATTTTTGCCTCACTTGGTGTTATTCTGCCGGCTTCATGGGTTGCAGCGGTGGGCAAGGCAAGTCAAATTACGACTCAGAATTTCGACTATCCGATCGCGAATTACTACCGCACGGATGCCATCAGCCGTGCGAGCAAAACCATGGCGCAATGCACTGAGCTGGTGTTGAAACAGGCGAGGAAAGCCGCATGATTGCTGAATTTCTTGCAGAATTGAATGAATTCATGCGCGAGCCTTTATGGCTGGAAGTGCTGCTGCCGACTCTGGAAGTTGTCGGTAAAATTATGGTGGTTACTGTTCC
>JAJTIB010000127.1 GCA_021300075.1 Rickettsiales bacterium | reverse complement strand
TGAGGGAGAGGGAACGAGCGTAGCGAGGGGTGAGGGTGACGCGCCACGCACCACGCACCACGCCTCACGCTTCAGCAAACTCTTCCCCGCAGACCTGAGGCCGCAGGCGCATGAAATTATCCGCACCTGGGCGTTTTATACGCTCGTCAAAGCGCATTTGCACTCTGATAGCATTCCGTGGAAAAATCTGATGATTTCCGGCTGGTGCCTGGCCGAGGATAAATCGAAAATGAGTAAGTCCAAAGGCAATATCGTCACCCCCGTGGCGCTGATCGAAGAGCGCGGGACAGACGCGGTGCGCTACTGGGCGGCGACCTCGCGCCTGGGGCAGGATACGGCCTTTTCGCCCGACCTGCTCAAAATCGGCAAGAAGCTGGTGGGTAAGCTCTGGAACGCCACCCAATTCGCCGCCATTCATTTGAGCAAGATGACGGAAGCCCCCAGAACCGCCGCAACGGATGAGGCCGTTACCGAACTGCTCGACGCTTGGATTCTCTCACGCCTCGCCGAAACCGTGGCAAAAGCGACCGAGGCGTTTGAGGCGTATGAATATGCCGTGGCGCTCGACGAAACCAACCGCTTCTTCTGGGCAGATTTCTGCGATAATTATTTAGAGCTGATTAAAAAGCGCGTGTATAATGAAGACGGCAGTTTCACCCATGCCCAGCAGCAATCGGCCATCCGTGCGCTTTATTATTGTCTGGAAGGGATCCTCAAACTCTATGCGCCTTTCGTACCGCATGTGACGGAGGAACTCTACGCCCATGTTTTCGCCGAGGACTATGCGGCCAAAGCCTCCCTCCATGCGCGCGGGATGTGGGTAAGGCCGGAGAATTACGCCCTGGACGAAGCGGCCATACGCGCTGGAAAAGATGCGGTGCTGATACTTGAAAAAATCCGCAGCAAAAAATCCGATGAAAATAAATCCATCAAATATCCGGTACAGCAGGCGCGTTTTTCGACACAGCGCGCCTATGACATATCCACGCACGACCGCGACAGTATCGTCCGCGATCTTGAGGGGGCGGGCAATCTCATCAGCCCGATCATCTGGGAACATACAAAGGTGGACGGTTTGGCCAATGAAGGTATGACCAATGCCGACATCACCCTCGCCTCCGAAGCCGACGCGGCCTAGCCGTTTCACCCTTCACTAATAGTTACCCGACACTCTTACGCCTGTTTGTCACTTCGCATTTATACTCACTTGAGAAATTTATTGCACAAGTAAGCATCAAAAACCGTCGTCAAAAACGTCGTTTTTGACAGCTGGTAGACTCATTAATTAATCAACCAGCTATAAAAAAAGAGCCCCGGTTACCCGGGGCCCAAGCGTTTCTCCTCGCACAGAAGAAATCGTAAGGCCGTAAAGGCGTTATTTGAGCCTTCACTCTAGCCTGTTTCAATGTTAAGGAGTATTAAGATATTGTTAAGATTTCGTCAAGCACGTCCTCCTTGCCTTTTTGTTCGCCTTCGCTATGTTCCCCTTCCCTGCCCCTTGGGGCTGCCGATAATACAACAACAAAAACACAAGGAAAAAGAAACCATGGCAACCGAAAAAAACCAGAATATTCAAGATGTTTTCCTCAATACCCTGCGGAAGGAAAAAGTGCCGGTCACGGTGTTTCTTACCTCTGGAGTTAAACTTCAGGGCAATATCTCGGGATTTGATAATTTCTGCGTGGTGCTGCGCCGCAGCCCGCAGGTGCAGCTTGTCTATAAGCACGCGATTGCGACGATTGTTCCCGGCCAGCCCATCAGCCTCTATAAAGGTGAGGACGCCGAGGATGCAGCCGCTGCCGACGCTCACGCCCCCGCGCACGCGTAAGCACGTTTACGAAAACCCTCGTCCTACATCCTGAACTCGCCCAGCGCCCAAGTAAGGAACGCAGTGTTCTCGCGCGTCTTGAGGAAGCCGTGGGGCTGGCGCAAGCAATTGCACTCGACGTTGTGGGCGCATATCTGGTGCGGCTTCGTAGCACTTCGCCTGCGACTTTGCTGGGCAAGGGAAAAATCGAGGAATTCGCCGCGCTAATTGAGGAACAGAAAATCGGCCTGGTGGTGGTTGATGCGGCGCTTTCGCCTATCCAACAGCGCAATCTGGAAACTGAACTCGGCGCGAAAGTTATCGACCGCACGGCCCTAATTCTTGAGATTTTTGGGGCGCGGGCGCGCACGGCTGAGGGAAAATTGCAAGTGGAGCTGGCCTCGCTTACCTATCAGAAATCACGGCTGGTAAGAAGCTGGACGCATCTGGAACGTCAGCGCGGTGGCTTCGGATTTCTGGGCGGCCCGGGCGAATCGCAGATTGAAATTGACCGGCGGCTCATCAGCGAACGCATCGGCAAAATCAAGAATCAACTTAAGAAAACGGTGAGCACGCGCGAGTTACACCGCGCCAAGCGGCGCGAAATCCCCTATCCGCTGGTCGCACTCGTAGGTTATACGAATGCCGGAAAATCCACCCTCTTTAACCGGCTGACAGGCGCCGGTGTCATCGCCCGCGACCAGTTATTCGCGACCCTCGACCCCACCATTCGCGCACTCACCCTCCCGTCCGGCCAGAAGGCCATGCTTTCCGACACTGTGGGGTTCATCTCCAACCTGCCGACCGAACTGGTGGCCGCGTTCCGTGCAACACTCGAGGAAGTGCTAGAGGCCGACGTCATCGTCCATGTGCGTGACATCGCTGCCGAGGATACGCTCGCCGAAAAGCGGGATGTCGAACAGGTGCTGAAAAAACTCTTCGGCAGCGAGGCGTTTATGGCGCGCCTCATCGAGGCGCATAATAAAATTGATCTGCTTTCGGGCGCAGAAACGACCGAACTCTCCGACTTACCGGTGGTTCGCATTTCCGCCCTTACGGGCGAGGGGTGCATTGCGCTGCTTTCGCTCATTGAGGAAAAACTCGCCGCCCATCTTTCCGCCCCCTATCATTTCACGCTCGCGACGACAGCGGGTAAGGAACTCGCCTGGCTTTACCGCCACGCGCAAATCACCAAGCGCCGCGACTCGGAGAAAAACGTGAAACTCACGGCGCATCTTTCCCCCGCTGATGCGGCAAAGTTTGAGAAATTATTTGGGATTAAGGCGAATTAACGCCCAGCCGTCTGTGCCGCCTGCGGATTCCTGAATGCAAAGTAAGCAATGCCTGTCGCCAATAAACCTTGCGCCAAGGTAAGCATGAGCGGGGGTGATATGAATTCTCTTCTCCCCCGTTGCCTCCTCTTTACCCACAATACTCGCCGCCGAAGCCAGCGCACCAACCGCAAACATCCCCGAAAAAAGGAATCCGCTTCCTTTATCAATATGGATGTCATTAAGTGTTTTTAAGAATCCCTTGCCACTCCGCGGCTGATCCACCCGCACATTGTAAGCGGCTTCCTTAGCGATAATCTCAGCGGTAGGCTTTGTTGGAGTTACACCCAGCTTTTCAAACAATCCACCCATTGACGATTGAGCATTTTTCATCTTATCGAATAAAGAATTTATGAGTTTAGTTTCACCTCTACTATTGGCACGAACGTCATAAAACCTAGTAACCCCATTCTCAAATTGCTCCGCCAAGAATTTGAAATCAAATTGATGAAATCGTGCATCATTAGCAATCCGATTGGCAACATGAGTAATGCGCGCTCTTGCAGTCGGTCTTGCATCGGGCACGATTCTTAACAACGCCCCTTCTATCGACTGCACTATTTCACTCATAAACAATCACCTACTTCGCCACTTGTAAAATTTTCGCTTTACCAGCCAGC
>JAJTIB010000202.1 GCA_021300075.1 Rickettsiales bacterium | reverse complement strand
TCCGCATGTTTCGGGCGCCTCTACGAGCATCGTGTAGCCAGTATTCGCTAAAAGAAAAAACCCCTGCGGGGTTGTCCCCGCAGAGGGTGAAGCAGTCATTGGTGAAGCGCGCACCCGTAAATTCGGGGGACGCGCGCGGCGTCTAGTGCGCGGCCAGATGCGTTTTCAGCATCGGCAACACGTAATAAACGGTCGCGATTCCGATCAGGAAGTTGATGACCGTCATATGGACGCCCGTACCTAAGAGCGTGCCGAACATGTCGATCCCAATTGCACCAAGCGCGACATGAACCCCGCCCAGTACCACCAGAAACAACGCGATCAGATGAATGATTTTCATAAACGTACTTCACTCCTTTGCTGTGAACAGGATTGTTCACATCTTCTTTATACCATAATTACGCCCGCAAAGCCCCATAATCCCTAGCTGCAACGCACCATAGCTGTGCGCCGCAACGGATATCCACCGCCTTATTGCGCCGCGAGATAACGCAAAAATATTGCTAGGTTGTTGAAAGTATGTAGCATCCGGTAAACGGGGTGATCTAGCGGCGTTCGCAGCTGCAGCAGAAAATGAGCGAGCAATGAATCATATGGCTAAATTGCGACAAAAAATTGCCGAGGCGATCAGGAATGCCGATTCTTCTTATTTCAACGAGGACTACAATAAACAGGCAGACGCGGTGCTGCGAGCCATCCGTGCTGGGGGGTTTGCGCTGTTGCCAACCGAGCTTCCGCCCGAGATCTGGAAGGACGTTGCCGAGAATATGCGCCTTGGGCGCCTGAGGCCTGAAGATCATGTTAAAGATGTAGTGGAGACGCTGCAGCGGATACTGGCCAGACAATAAGCCTCTTTGCTTGAAGTGTCATATTCCCCAAAATGTCCTGCTCATTCTTCTTTTGCGACGTCTTCAGGGCGCGCAGATAATGCGGAGCCCCTTTTTATCTATTCCCCCGCGCGGGGGTGGGCGGCCTGATAGGCATCTAACAGCCGTGCGGCATCGACATGGGTATAGCGCTGGGTTGTGGAAAGCGAACTATGGCCGAGCAGTTCCTGAATCTCGCGTAGTTCGGCTCCATGCGCCAGCAGATGCGTGGCAAAGGCGTGGCGCAACGCGTGGGGCGTCAGGCTTTCAGGCAGGCAAAGTTCGCGCCGCAGATCGCGCACCAGACGCTGGAAAATCGCGGGTTTCATCGGCTTGCCGCGCGCGCCGAAAAAAATCGGCGCGGCGCCTTTTGCGTCCTGATGAAAGGGCGAGAGGCCAAGATAGGTTTCAACGGAGTTGCGGATGATAGGAAGCATGGGCACGCTGCGTTCTTTACCCCCTTTGCCGCGAATCCTCAGGGAATCTTTATTGCGGATATCATCGACCGTCAGATTCAGCGCCTCGCTGATACGAAGCCCCGCGCCATAAAGTAAAATTCCAAGCGCGCGGTTGCGCGCATTGATCCAAGCCGTGCGGTCAAATTCAAACAGGCCTTCCATGGCGGCTTCGGTCTGGGATTCGCTGGGCGCTTTGGGCAGCGGCTTGTCGAGTTTGGGGGCGGAGACCGAAAGAATTGTGGCATTTTCAAGGTCGGCAAATTTATGCAGGAAACGAAAGAAACTTTTGACTGCCGAGATGGCTCGGGCATTGGAGCTTTTGGCATAGCCGCGCTTGAGGCGAAAGGCGAGCCAGGCGCGCATGTCGCGTTCACTCAGGGTTTTAAGTGCTGCGGCATCCACCGTGCCGCCCAGATGCTGGCTGAGGAAAGCAAGAAAACCACTGACGTCGTGCATATAGGCAGTGACGCTATGCTGCGACTGGCGTTTGATCGCCTGCATTTCTTTGAGCCAGCCGCGTAAGAAGCGGCCTATTTCAGGAGCAAGGGGCGAAGGCATGGTAGGCTATCCTTGAAGTCGCACTATAGTTTTATTTTGCCCTAAAAACAACTATCGGATCGGTTAAACGGGAAGATCCTCGCGCGCGAGACAGCGGGTGAGTACCGTACTCATCACGGCGGCGAGGAAGATCAGTAATTCATTGCCCTGGCCGGGCATAAAATGGTTTGAGTTTCGCACCCCAAAGGCCAGCAGCACGGGTTTGGAATTTGCCGGCATCTCGAGGCGCAGCAGGGCGCAGGAGCGTACCAGTGACGAACAATCGGCAAAAATCATTTCAAAGCCAATCGGTGGCTCGGTCTGGGTATCGGGAATAAGCCGGACTTTCTCGCCCAGAAGCGCCGCCTGCGTTGTGCCGTTGGGCACAAAACAGATGCCGGAGTAATTCTGCTCGGAATAATAGGTGTCTTGCAGTCCGGCCATTTCCGATTCCATGGCGAGGCGCACCACATCAACATCAAACCAGGTGACCAGATCGCTTGCCAGCACTTCAAGCAATTGTTCGAGCGATTCAGCGCGCAGGATCGAAAGCGCCGCCTTATGCACCTGCTGTTGCACCGACATATTATCGCGGGCGGAGGTGACGAGATGATTGAAACGCTCCTTCATCCGCCCGATGCCGCGGCGTAGGTTATCAATCGCAAAAAACTGGAAATCCACCACCCCGCCGCCATGATTTTGTGCGGGTGGAATCAGGGATTCGAGGATTTCGGGGTTCTCCATCAGAAAACCGGGATGGGCGCGCAGATAATCCATGACGATTTTCTTCGTCATCTCGATATTGAGAGGTTCGGATGTGGGGGCGCTGTTCATGTGCAGATTAGTAACAAGAAATTCTGCAACATTCATGGTGATTCGCGGGTTTTTTCTATTTCGCGCGCGATTTTACCCGGCTGTGGTCATGCCGCCGCAGGGTTACATAAAAACGCATGCCTGCACGGCGGTTGACGCCGAAAGCCCTGCGCCGCCTGAGCGCCATTAGACAAAAACGCACGCCTGCACGCCCATTGAGGGCGAAAGGCTGCGCGCCGCCTGAGCGCCATTAAATTAAAACGCACTCCTGCACGGCGGTTGACGCCGAAAGCTCTGCGCCGCCTGAGCGCCATTAGACAAAAACGCACGCCTGCACGCCCATTGAGGGCGAAAGCCCCGCGGCGCTTGAGCGAATCAAATACTCTGCCCCGTCGCGGCCCAGTCTTTCAGGAACTGCTCGAGCCCTTTATCGGTAAGGGGATGGCTGACTAAGGATTTCAGGACGGAAGCCGGTGCGGTGACGACATGGGCGCCAAGTTTGGCGGCTTCAACAATATGCATCGGGTGACGAACGCTTGCGACCAGTACTTCTGTTTTGAAATGTGGGTATTGGCGGTAAATCGTCATGATGTCGGCGATAAGCGCCATGCCATCGCTGCTGATGTCGTCGAGCCGTCCGACAAAGGGAGAGATGAAGCTCGCACCGGCCTTGGCCGCAAGCAGCGCCTGGGCGGGCGAGAAACATAAGGTCACATTGACCAGAATGTTTTTGCTGCGGAAATATTTGCAGGTTTTAAGTCCTGCGAGTGTGAGGGGGACTTTGATAGCCACATTTTTGGCAATTTTTGCAAGCAGCTCGCCCTGGGAGACCATCCCTTCGTAGTCGGTTGCCACCACTTCGGCTGAGACAGGCCCTTGCGTCACGGCGCAGATTTCCCTGATGACTTCCTTGAAGTCGCGCCCGGATTTCTTGATGAGGCTGGGGTTGGTGGTGACGCCATCCAGCAGGCCGGTGGCCTCAAGCTCCTGGATTTCATTGACATCCGCCGTATCGACAAAGAATTTCATGGTAGTTCCTCTCCGTTTGTCATTCCCGAGCTAGCGCAGTCCAAATGCGCCAGCATTTGGCAACGCAGCTTCATCGGGAATCCAGATCTTTAGATCAGAAACTGGATCCCCGCCTGCGCGGGGATGACAGAAATATATATGATGTTCTTTTCGCAGCCTTGTGATTATCTGCCGCCATGAACCGCGTCAATGTCTTACTCGCCACCGCCCTTGATAAAACGCTTGATTATCTGGCGCCGGAAATGCTTCCGCGTGGCACACTCGTTGAAGCGCCTCTCGCTGGACGCAAAGTTGCCGGTGTAGTACTGGGGGCGGGGAGCGAGGTCTTTAACGAAGCCCGCCTCAAATCCGTGCTGCAGGTGGCGTCTACCTCGCCACTTGCGGAACATTATCTGAAATTTATTGACTGGGTAGCAGAATATACGCTCGCCCCGCGTGGTGCGGTGCTGGCGCTGTCCTCGCCTGGTATGGCTTTCACCCCACCGCGCAAACCGTATGTGCCGCCTGAATACCGCG
>JAJTIB010000172.1 GCA_021300075.1 Rickettsiales bacterium | reverse complement strand
GGTAAAAATACCGGTGCAGCTGGGTGGCGGTATCCGCACTGGCGAGTCCGCACATCTATGGCTTGAGGCCGGGGTTTCGCGTATTATTCTCGGTACTGTGGCGCTGCATGACCCGAACCTGGTTCAAGCGCTGGCAAAGGAATATCCGGGCCGCATCATGGTGGGGATTGATGCCCGCGACGGAATGGTCGCCGCTGAAGGTTGGCTTCGTACTTCGACCATTGCGGCCATAGATTTTGCCCATCGCTTTGAAGATATGGGCGTGGCGGCGATTGTCTATACCGATATCGGGCGCGACGGCACGCTCACTGGCCCCAATCTTGAGGAAACCGCGGCACTCGCCGACTCGGTCACAATTCCTGTAATTCTCTCGGGCGGCATCAGCAGCAACGAGGACCTCGAAGCAGCGGCGAAAATGGGTGTATTTGACGGGGTGATTATCGGCAAGGCGCTTTACGAAAAGCGAATTGACGTGGCGCGCGCGCTGGCCGCTGCCGCATGAGTTTTCCGCTACGCATTATCCCCTGCCTTGATGTTAAGGATGGCCGCGTCGTCAAAGGCGTGAATTTTCTGGATCTGGTGGATGCAGGCGACCCTGTCGCCCAGGCTCGCGCTTATGACGCGCAAGGGGCGGATGAGTTATGTTTTCTCGACATCACCGCCACGTCAGACGCGCGCGGTATTCTCTATGACATGGTAGATGCGGTGGCGTCGCAGTGTTTCATGCCTATGACAGTCGGCGGCGGTGTGCGAAGTTTAGACGATATCCGAGCGCTGCTCATGGCGGGGGCCGATAAAGTATCCATCAATACGGCCGCTGTTCATCGCCCTGAATTTGTGGCCGAAGCCGCGCAGAAATTTGGCAGGCAATGTATAGTCGTGGCGATCGATGCCCGGTGCGTAGCCCCCGGCCGGTGGGAAGTCTTCACTCACGGCGGGCGTAAACCTACGGGGATTGACGCGGTGGCCTGGGCCGAGCGCATGGCGGCAGCGGGGGCGGGTGAATTACTTATTACCTCGATGGATCGGGACGGTACCAAAGACGGTTACGATACTGCTCTCATCCGCGAAATTGCTGGCAGAACGCGTATTCCTATTATTGCCTCGGGCGGGGTGGGCACGCTCGCCCATTTTACTGAAGGCGCGCGCGCCGGAGCCACGGGGCTATTGGCTGCGAGCGTGTTCCATTTTGGCACGTTCAAGGTGGCGCAAGTGAAAGAGTCTTTAACTGCCGCCGGAATTGCGGTAAGGACGTAGAATAATCGATTGGAGTCATGATCTGCAGACAATGACGGGTGATCCTTAACTTCAGGAGGGAGGGCCACGTGTCGCATGATTCAGTGAAAGAAAATAAATTGGAATGAGCCTATGCAAGACGCTCTGGAAAAATTATTCGCTGTGATTGAGGCGCGCAAAACCGCCGATCCGGAAATATCTTACGTCGCTAAAATGCTTGCAAAGGGTGCAGCAAAACTAGCGAAGAAAGTGGGAGAAGAGGGGGTAGAAGTGGCCATTGCCGCTGCCCAGGCCGACCGAGCGGCGACTTTGCGCGAAAGTGCGGATTTGGTCTTCCACCTGATGCTGCTCTGGGCGGCCATGGGGATAATCCCTGCCGAAATCACCGCCGAACTCGAGCGACGCGAGGGAGTGAGCGGCATTGAAGAAAAGAAGAAGCGGGTCTGGTGATGGCTTACGACAATAGTAACGTGTTCGCCAAAATCCTGCGTGGCGAAATTCCCTGCAAGAAAGTCTATGAGGACGACACTGTCCTCGCTTTTCACGATATTGCGCCAAGTGCTCCGGTGCATGTACTGGTGATTCCCAAATTCGCGGTGACGACATTGTCGGATTTTGTTGAAGCAGTGGGCGCTGAGAAAGTGGGCGCGTTTTTTGTGGCGGTGCAAAAAGTTGTGCAGCAATTAGGCATCGGTGCGAGCTACCGTCTGATTACCAATAGCGGTGCAGGCGCAGGTCAGTCCGTTCCCCATTTTCATGTGCATCTGCTCGCGGGAAAGCCGATGGGCCCGCTTCTTCCTCCATAGCCGGAAGCAATGAACGAGGGCAGTAGCCCGAGCCAGCCCTGAGCACGCTTCATGGCGAGCGCAGGAGCGCGAGCCGGAAGCAATGAAATACTACTTCTCGCGGAATTTAATCCGGCCTTTGGAGAGGTCGTACGGCGTCATCTCGACCGTGACTTTGTCTCCGGCAAGTACGCGGATGCGGTTTTTACGCATCGATCCGGACGCATGCGCCAGTACCACATGCCCATTTTCAAGCGTGACCTTGAACATGGTGTTGGGCAACACCTCGGTGACAACACCTTTGAATTCGAGCAATTCTTCTTTTGCCATAATGTTCGGGCTTATAGCAGGATGGAAAGAGGATGCAAGAGTGAGCTTAGTGCCATGAGCCTGAAGCCATGAGTTTTTAGCCCTACCGAGCGAGTGGCTCCGTTCTTCTCTGGCGCCGCACAAAGCTAAAACCTTACGGCAGTCAGCGGATATGCAGCACACAAATGAGGGTAAATAGCCGTCTTGCTGTGTCAAAATCCATTACCGCCGAGTCTCCCAGAAGGGATTGCAACTGCTCCGACCCCTCATTATGGACGCTGCGCCGCGCCATGTCGAGGGTCTGGATTTTATCGGCGCCGGCATGTTTGATGGCTTCGTAATAACTCTCACAGATGAAAAAATAATCTTTGATAAGGCGGCGGAACGGGGTGAGCGGAAGAATGAGGTCATGGCCGCGCGCGTCTTCGTTGGTAAGGCGCAGGGTCAGACGGTTATCCCGCACGCTGATGAAAAGTTCATACGGGCCTGCGAGATTGCGCGCCAGCGCGTCGCTCAGGGAAAATTGATTGCCCTCGATCAGATCCGCCATCGCCACGCGTCGTTCATGCTCCACCTCCGGTGTGCGGCGGAGGATGCTGGCATCATCGAGCGTGACTTTGGTAATGCGTGGCATGGTTAGGTTATGGGTTATAGGTTTTAGGTTATAGGATGTTGCATTAAACAGCTATTTCCTGGAACCCGGAATCTGTATCATTCATCTAACTACAACCTATAACCTACAACCTACTTGGTGCGTAAGCGCAGCGACAAGGCGTGGGCGGGAAGACCTTCAGCATCGGCAAGGAGAGCAGCGGCAGGCGCCAGCTCGCGCGCGGCTTCGGGCGTGCAGCCAATGATACTGGTCCGGGTCAGAAAATCAAAAATCGACAGACCCGAGGAAAAGCGCGCAGCGCGGGAAGTCGGGAGCACATGGGAGGGTCCTGCGATGTAATCGCCAATCGCCTCAGGTGTATGACGACCCAGAAATATCGCGCCCGCCGCGCGCACTTTGGCGGCGAGTTTTTCTGGCTCGTCAATGGCCAGTTCAAGATGCTCGGGCGCAATTCGTTCAATAAGGGAAAGCGCCTCTGACCAGTGATTAACGGTGAGGATGATCCCATGTTTCTGCCAGGATGCGGCGGCGATTTCTTTCTTGTGCAACAGCGGCAAAAGCAGATCAATTTCGCGTTCGACGGCGGCTGCAAACCTTGCATCATTCGTGATGAGAATAGCCTGCGCCGCCTCGTCATGCTCGGCTTGCGAGAGTAAGTCGGCGGCGATCCAGCCTGGTTCATTTTTCGCATCCGCAACCACCAGGATTTCCGATGGACCGGCGATGGTGTCGATGCCCACCGTTCCAAAAACCTGACGTTTGGCATCGGCGACATAAGCATTTCCTGGGCCGACGATTTTATCGACCGCCGCAATTGTGGCCGTCCCATACGCCAGTGCACCAATGGCCTGCGCGCCACCGACGCGGTAGATTTCATTCACTCCTGCAATGCTCGCTGCCACCAGCACGGCTGGGTTTACCTCGCCTTTTGGGGTCGGTACAACCATGACGATGCGATCAACGCCTGCGACTTTGGCGGGCACGGCATTCATCAGCACGCTTGAAGGATAACTCGCCTTGCCGCCCGGTACATAGAGACCAACTGAGGTAAGGGGCTTATATTGCCAGCCGAGGGTGACCCCGCTCTCATCCGTATAACGCTGATCTTCGGGCCGCTGTTTCTCGTGGTAACGGCGAATGCGGTGAGCGGCGCGTTCGAGTGCCGCTCGCAGCTCAGGTGCAAGTTTGCGCTCGGCTTGAGCGATTTCTTGGGCGCTGAATTTAAGGGTTTCAGGCGTCAGTGCCACATCGTCAAAACGGTTGGTATATTCGATAAGTGCCTTGTCACCTCGCGCCTTCACCGCCACCAGAATCTCGCGCACAACAGTCGCCACTTCTTCGCTCTGGGTATTGCGGCGGGCGAGAGCGGCATCAAGACCGGCGAGATCGGTGTCTTGTAATTTCGTGACCATCAGAGTGCTCCCCGGAAGGCGTCAATCAGTGAGGCAATTTCACCCGTTCGGGTTTTATAACTGGTGCGGTGCACAATGAGCCGCGAAGATACATCCATGATTTTTTCCACTTCGGCCAGCCCGTTGGCTTTGAGCGTTGCACCGCTGGCAACGAGATCAACAATCCGGTCCGAAAGTCCTACGGCAGGGGCCAGCTCCATGGCGCCGCTTAAGGTGATGCATTCCGCCTGTACGCCGCGCGCGGCAAAATATTTTGCCGTCAGCTGCGGATATTTTGTTGCAATCCGCACATGACTCCAGCGAGCGGGGTCGTCTTTCACGGCAAGCTGCACTGGCTCCGCCACGCTCAGCCGGCAGCGGCCAATACCCAGATCAAGTGGGGCATAAAGCTCGGGGTAAGCAAATTCCTCTAGCACGTCTGAGCCGCAGACACCAAGTGTTGCCGCCCCATGTGCGACGAAAGTGGCAACATCAAACGAACGCACGCGGATGAAGCTGAGATTATGGATATTACTGGTAAATCTGAGTGCCCGGTCGTCGCTGTCAAAGAACCGCTGCTCCGGCGCGATGCCAATTTTTTGCAGAAGCGGAATCAGTTCCTCAAAGATGCGGCCTTTGGGAACGGCAAACAGCGTGGGCGTAGTAAAAGCGAGGGTCATTGGCAACTTTATGACATCCGTCTTCGGCAAGCGCAAGAATCACCTGATTCTTTGAATCAGCGCCCCGCAATGGGCGAGCTTTTCTTCGAGACGCTCATAGCCCCGATCAAGGTGATAAATGCGGCTGATGGTGGTTTCCCCCTCTGCCCCGAGTGCGGCAATGACCAGTGATACGGAAGCCCTGAGGTCAGTGGCCATCACCGGCGCGCCTTTGAGTGGGGTCGGGCCATGGACGGTCGCGGTATGACCGCTGACGGTGATATTTGCGCCCATGCGGGCGAGTTCGGGTACATGCATGAAGCGGTTTTCGAAAATCGTTTCGCTGATGGCGGAATCTCCCTCGGCCTGGGTGAGAATGGTCATCATCTGTGCCTGCATGTCGGTGGGAAAACCGGGATAGGGGTCGGTAGTGATATCAAGCGGCGTAAGGCGGCCGCTGCGCCTTGAGACACGCACGAAGCCCTCCTTTTGTTCGGCCACTACCCCGACTTTGGCCATCGCCCAGGTGATGGCGCCGATTGTATCGAGCCGTGCTTCGTAGAGATCCAGTTCCCCGCCGGTCATGGCGAGTGCCGCCAGATAACTACCGGTTTCGATCCGGTCGGCAATGATCCGGTGCTGTGCCCCGGCAAGCGAGGTCACACCGTGGATGGTGAGTGTGTCTGTGCCCGCACCCTCAATCCGCGCGCCCATGGCAGTAAGCAGGGCGGCGAGGTCGCCAATCTCCGGCTCGCGCGCGGCATTCCTGATACAGGTTGTGCCGCTGGCAAGGCAGGCCGCCATGAGTGCGTTTTCCGTCGCCCCGACCGAGACTTTTTCAAAATGAATGTCTCCGCCTTTCAGCCCGCCTGCGGGGGCTTCGGCCAGTACATAGCCTTCTTCCAGCGTGATGCGTGCGCCAAGCGCCTCCATCGCCATCAGATGCAGATCGATTGGCCGCGTACCAATCGCACAGCCGCCGGGGAGTGAAACTTTTGCCTTGCCCTCGCGTGCGAGCAGCGGCCCCAGCACCAGTACTGAGGCGCGCATGGTGCGTACCAGATCATAAGGCGCGGTGATGCTTGATATATGCGCGGCCTCAAGCGTCAGACGGCGCGAATAATGCGGTGCGCTGCCCGCTGGCGGCGGATTATCATGAAGCGCCAGCGCCGCCCCATGCTGCATGAG
>JAJTIB010000066.1 GCA_021300075.1 Rickettsiales bacterium | reverse complement strand
TCATCCTTCTGATGTTTGGCGTAGGCCTGCATT
This sequence comes from Rickettsiales bacterium, assembly GCA_021300075.1. GTDB lineage: Bacteria > Pseudomonadota > Alphaproteobacteria > Rickettsiales > UBA3002 > JAFLDD01. The sequence continues at coordinate 14,475 of JAJTIB010000066.1, read as the reverse complement.
TTTCGCTGCGGGACTTATTCGAGAGCAGGAAAATCGCGCTTCCTGGCGCGCTAGTGCAAATGGCTTCGGCGACAGCAATTGGCGCAGCACTTGCCAGCATTCTCGGTTACTCACTTTCTACCGCACTTATATTTGGTTTCTCATTGTCGGTTGCCAGCACCATCGTGCTGATACGCTCGCTGGAGCAAAGAAACCTGATTGATGCACAAGGCGGAAAAATTGCCATAAGCTGGCTGATTATTGAAGATATCGCTATGGTGCTGGCACTTGTCATGCTGCCTGTCATCGCGCAAATCATCAATGAAAACCAGCATATTACTATAGCCGTCATCGCCACCACGATGCTCGAAGTAATGTTTAAAATAGGTGGGTTTTTTGCCTTTATGTTTATCGTTGGCAGGCGTTTTCTGCCGTGGCTTCTGGTACAGATTGCCAAGATGCGCTCTGCAGAGTTAAGTACGCTTGGAACGCTCGCCATTGCACTTGGTTTTGCCTCAATCGCGTATGTGGTGTTCGACGCGTCGCTGGCTCTGGGGGCATTTCTGGCGGGCGTGATGCTGAGTGAAAGCGAAATTGGCAAAAAGTTCTCTGAAAGCACGCTGCCACTACGCGATGCCTTTTCTGTGCTGTTTTTTGTATCGGTAGGTATGCTGTTCGACCCTAAAACGCTTCTGCTGCAACCATTAGCCGTGTTGATGACCTGCCTTATCATTGTAGTGGCGAAGAGCATTGCCGCCATTGCCATCACCAGTTGGTTCAAGCAGCCCAAAAGCGTGACCTATGCGGTGGCGATTGGCCTTGCCCAGATCGGTGAGTTTTCATTTATCCTGGGAGGACTTGCACTGACCAAAGGACTGCTAGATCAGGAGTTGTTCAACCTGATTCTCGCAGGTGCGATGCTTTCGATTGTGATTAATCCCTTCCTGTTTCGCATATATGATGCGAAGTTCAAATCAAGGAAAACCTGACCCAGGCTCCCGCGCATATCATCCAAAACGCGCTTGAGGAAATCGATGTCCGCCTTGTGAATATTGAAGTTCATGAAGGCTCTATTGTTTTGATGAGAACCCTCTTGCCTTAGGTGGTCTATACTCACCTGAGCAATTCATTGCACAAGTGAGTATCAAAACTGTCCGCCATAAGCGGCGGGTTTACCCTGCCCCCGCCTGCGCGGGGGTAAACTCCGCGAGCGAGACGCAAAAAAACTGTAAGATTATTTTTGCAAGTGAGTATATAGTGTTCAGCCGATGCAGATGGCGGATCATCCAGCCCGCCACTAGCTGCCTTGACAGATACATCCTACAGCAAGGCGCCAATTTGAGCTTCGGGACACTTCAGCAATTTTTCCCATTCCTCGTAAACCTACACCCAATTGCATTAGAAAGGTTGAAGTTCTTTCATGCCGGGGCACTATCCACCCTTCTTTTCAAAGTAGCGATCGATGCCTTTGATAAGGGAGGCGACGACCAGTTCGCGGAATTCGGGCGAGGCGAGGAGCCGCTCATCTATTGGATTGGAGAGGAAGCCGATCTCGATCAGCACCGAGGGAATGTCTGGCGCTTTGAGGACGCGGAATCCTGCATAACGGTGAGTTTTAGATAGTTGTGTCACTTTTGGGTGCATCTCTCCTACCAGAATTTCGGCCAGATCGCCCGATTTACTCATCGTCTCGCGCTGGGTGAGGTCGATCAGAATATCGGCGACTTCGGGGTCGTCCACATCCACTTCCATCCCACCCAGAATATCCACCTTGTTTTCCTGCTCGGCCAGTGCTGCCGACTCGGCGTCCGATGCGGTTTCTGAAAGCGAATAGACTGAAAATCCCCGCGCCTCGCGCCGGGGGTTGGAGTCGGCATGAAGCGAAATAAACATGTCCGCCTCAAGCCGCCGCGCCATCGATACCCGATCAGCGAGCATGATGAAGCGGTCATCCTCCCGCGTCAGCGCCACGCGGTAGCGCCCCGTTTTGAGAAGCGCTGCGCGCAGCGCCTTAGCATAGGCGAGGGTGACGTCCTTTTCCAACGTACGATTCGCGCCAATTGCGCCCGGGTCCTGACCGCCATGACCGGCATCGATTACAATCAGCGGCTTGGTCTTGTCATCACGTACAATTGGCGGCGGAACAGAAATTTGCGTTGCAACTGGCCGAAGCGGGGGAGATACCGCCTTATCCGAAGCCAGATCGAGCACATATTGCCATTGTTTGGTCCCGCCGGAGGGCGGCACAGAATAACTGCCAAGCACCCGCACGGGCTGTTTAAGTTCTAGCACCAGGCGCGACAGCGACTTATTAAACTGGCCAAAACGCACCTGAATGATGAATTTACCCCGATAGTCCTTAGGTAATTTCAAGTTTCTGGCTTTGACGGAGGGAAAATCAATCACCAGTCGCACCGGTTTTTCAAGAAAGAAAATGCGTTTATGCGACAAGGCCTGATTGGAAAAAAGAATCACCCGTTCCTTGTCCGGGGCAAGACGAATCTCAGCCCGCAGAATCTCTGCGCGCGTGGGCGAAGAAAACAGTAGCGGTAAAAGGGTAAAAATCGCAAGCAACAGGCGCATGGCGATTAGGACTAGCCCAATTGCCGCGAACTGCAACCGATTTATTGCTGGGCACTGTTAACAAATAAACGATTGCGTCATAAGGGGGGATGTCTTAAAGTGTCCTTCGGGCAGTCATGGGACTGCCTGAACGAAATTCGGCCGCTTCCTCGCGAACCCCAAATGAAGAAACGGGTGCGCTCAACTAGCGGCAGAGGGAATGTAGCGCAAAAAAACCACTGAAAACTGATACCAAATAAACAACTTAATTATTGGGATGCCACGGAACAATCGGGCATCGTGCGAACGGAAAAATCATCATGCTGACACATTCAAATCGGGACATCACACAACCCGGATGTGAAGGCGGGGGCCCTGCCCCCCTCTCCTGCTGCGCCTCCCCGCGCGGCGGCGATGTTTCCAGGCTCAGCGTCATTTGACGCTGGCCGTTTTCGTGCGATGGACGCGGTGAATCCGTGACTCTCCCAACCTAAGGAGAGACATATGGATAAACGCATGTTGATTGACGCCGTCCACCCGGACGAAACCCGCGTCGCGATTCTGGAGGGTGAAACTCTCTATGAATATGATTTCATTACCGCCTCAAAAGCGCAGATTAAAGGCAATATCTATCTTGCCAAGATCACCCGTGTCGAGCCATCGCTGCAGGCCGCCTTCGTCGAATATGGGGGTGGCAAGCAGGGCTTCCTGCCATTCGCCGAGATTCACCCGGATTATTATCAGTTGCCGATCGCCGATAAGCAGAAACTACTCGAGGAACAAATCGCCGAAGCCGAGGCCGAGGAAGCCGCAGAGGAAGAAGCGTTCGAGCGCGAACAGGCCGCGCGCGAATCGCGCCATGGCGCTCACCGCCGCGGGCAGGAAGACAATGAAGGTTTCATCGATGAAACAAGTGATGCAGTCGACGACGTACGCGAATCGCGTCTCGACATGCCACCTGCCGCTGAAACCATCAGCGAAACTGTCGCGCCGGATGATGCTTCCTCTTACGTTGAAGCACAAGCCCAGCCTCTCGCCGTCACGGAGTATACGACCTATAGTGAAGTGCTGCCCGAACAGGAATTCGTGCCGGAAATGCTGCCAGAATTCGCGCCGCCAAACGCCGAAGCCTTCAGCGAGCTACCAGAAGATATCCCCCCTCTCGGTGACGACGCTTTGAGCGGCGACGCACCGCGTGCCCGTTTCCGTCGTCCCCGCCGTGGCGATAAAAGCGAGCGCAGCGATAGCGGCGAGCGTGGAATACGCGGATTTCATCGCCGCTACCGCATTCAGGAAGTCATCAAACGCAACCAGATTGTGCTGGTCCAGGTTATCAAAGAAGAGCGCGGCAATAAAGGCTGCTCGCTCACCACTTATATCTCGCTCGCGGGTCGCTACTGCGTGCTGATGCCCAATTCGCCCAAAGGTGGCGGCATCTCGCGCAAAATCACCGACCGCGACACACGGCGTAAACTCAAAGACGTGGTGGGTGGCCTCAAGGCGCACAAGGGGATGAGCGTCATCGTCCGCACCGCCGGGATCGATCGCGGTATGCCCGAGATTCAGCGTGATTACGAATATCTCATAAAATTATGGAACCAGATCCGCGAGACAACACTGGCCTCTACCGCGCCTGCCGCAATTTATAAAGAAAGCGATCTCATCAAACGCTCGCTCCGCGATCTTTATACCAGTGACATCAAAGGCATTACCATTGAAGGCGAAAAGGCCTATCAGCAGGCGAAGGAATTCATGCAGATGCTGATGCCCGATCACGTCGATGAAATTCAACTCTATCAGGACGCCACGCCACTATTTGCCCAGTCCGGCGTCGAGGCGCAGCTTGAATCCATGCTCGACCCGCAGGTACGCCTGCGCTCGGGTGGGTATATTGTCATCAACCCGACTGAGGCACTCATCTCCATTGACGTCAATTCCGGACGCTCGACGACCGAGCGCAATGTCGAGGAAACGGCCATCAAAACCAATCTTGAAGCGGCAAATGAAATCGCCCGTCAGCTGCGGCTGCGAGATCTCGCGGGGCTCATCGTCATCGACTTCATCGATATGGGCTATAGTCGTAATCGCCGTACCGTCGAGCGAGCGATGAAAGACGCCCTCAAACGCGACCGCGCCAAGATTCAGGTCGCACGCATCAGTACCTTTGGCCTCATGGAAATGTCGCGACAGCGTCTGCGGCCGTCAATGGCGGAGGCGATGGGTCAACCCTGCCCGCACTGCAAGGGCACGGGCTATGTGCATTCGGTCGAGACCATGGGTATCCAGATTATCCGAACCCTGCAGAAGGAAGCTGCAAGCAGACTTTATACCACACTACGCGTCTCTACTTACGAGGAGGCGGCACTGCATCTGCTCAATGAAATGCGCGAAATGGTGCAGTCACTCGAACAGCGCTTCCAGGTGAAAGTGGTGATTCTGGTAGATGCCGGAATTCTAAGCGGCGCCTTCCGCCTCATCAAAGTCACAAGCGAAGGCAAAGAAGTGCTGCATGAAGATGCCCGCGCGAGCAACCGCACCGCCAAAACCCGCCGCCGTGGCCGACGCGGAGGTAAGGAGCGTGGTGGCGACGAAGTCAGCGATGATGACAACGAAGAAAACACAACCGCAACAAACACCGTCACCAGTGAAATGACAGGCGACGAAGTTGCCGCTGATGCGGGCAATCCTGCCACGAACGAATCCGGGGAACGGCCACGCCATCCACGCCGCGAGCGGGGTGAACGCGGCGGTCGCCGCGGCCGCCGTGGTGGGCGTGATCGCCATCGACCGCGCCGCGTAGGGGAAACGCCCGAAGCTACTTCAGGCACTGACCAGGTCGCTGCCATCCAAACGGATGCGCCTGCCGAGCGTGTGCGCGAACCGCGCCCACCGCGTGATGATCGTCCGCGTGAGCCACGCGAGTCGCGAGAAGGCAGCGCCGCAAGTGACAGTGCTGTGCCACGTCCGCCGCATCTGCGCGATTTCAAACCTCAAGGCTCCATTTCTGCACCCAGCTATCCGCCCTCTGTCTCGCAGGTGATTCCCTTGAGTGAACCCACCAGCGCCACCGGCAGCACAAATGAAAAACCCAAGCGCAAAGGCTGGTGGAATAAAATGCTAGAGGGCTAAGGTAAGAGTGGCAGGTGGCGGGTGACAGGTGACAATGAACAGCGTTCGTAAGCTCATACTCTTTGGTTTGGCCTTTCTGTTCACGGCACAGACGGCACTGGCTGGACTTATCCGTGACGCGGAGATTGAACATACGCTGCGTGCCTATGCCAATCCGGTGCTGCAAAGCGCAGGCATCCCCCCTGAAAGCGTGCGAATTCTGATTGTCGCCGACCCCAGCATCAACGCCTTCGTGGCTGGTGGCCTTAACATCTTCATCAATACCGGGCTGATTCTTGAAACCCGTGACCCAGGCATGCTGATTGGAGTCATCGCCCACGAGACGGGTCATATTTCCGGCGCGCATCTGTCCCAATTCACCGAGAAATCCAACCGCGCGCTCCTGGGCAGCGTCATCAGCGCGGTCATTGGTGCAGCGGCCATTGCCGGCGGAGCTGGGCAAGCAGGTGCTGGGATTATTCTGGGCGGGCAGAACATGGCCATGCGTAATTTTCTGACCGACATCCGCATGAATGAACAGGCTGCTGATCAGGCGGCGCTTAAATTTCTCGATGATAATGAAATATCGGCTAGCGGTATGCTCGCCATGTTCGAGGAGCTGCGCCGCAACGATTCGGGTATGCGCCAGAAGGCCGACCCTTATCTGCAGACCCACCCGCTGACTACCGACCGTATTTCCGTTATCCGCAACCATACAAACGAATCCCGCATCCCCAAAGGTCAGGTGCCGGAAGGATTCGATAAAATGCACGCCCGTATGATTGCCAAGTTGGTGGCCTTCACCTCACCTAAAACCACTACTTTCAATCTCTATCCCGAAAATCAAACCGATTTGCCCGCGCGCTATGCCCGCGCCATCGCCCATTACCGGGCCGCCGAACCAGACCTCGCCATCGCCCAGATGCGTGCGCTCATTGCCGAGCACCCGCGCGATCCATTCTTTTACGACACACTCGGTCAGATTCTATTTGAAAACGGCAAGCTGGTTGAGGCTTCCGAAGCCTACCGCAAAGCGGTGCAACTCCTGCCGGACTCGGCACTCATCCAGACCGATTACGGCAAGACGCTCATTGCACGCGACGACCCGTCGCTCTTGAGCCAGGCCATTGCCCATCTCGAACGCGCCCGCGATATCGACGACAGCAACGGCTTCACCTGGCGGCAGCTCGCTATTGCCTACGGTAAACGTGGGGATCTGGGAAGTTCCTACGCGGCGCTCGCGGAAGAATCGGCGCTTGAGGGCGACCATAAAACCGTGCTTCAACACGTTGCCCGCGCACGTGGACTGGTAGAAAAAAATTCAGCCACCGCTCTGGCGCTCGATGATCTGGAACGCGAAGCCAGAGCACAGCTTAAAGAGAAAAATAAAAATTCACCCTTCTGATCTCTTTTTGACTTGCCTTTTTTACCGGAACCACTCCTATTCTCAGTTAACTTAAAGGGAGGATTTATGACTCAGGCAAAAACAGCTATCGCGCTCATTGCTGGTGTGGTTATTGGTGGTGCAGTCGTGGCCGGAACCGGTCTTGGCAGCGGCGGCCTTTCAAAACCGGAAGTTGAAACCGTGATTAAAGACTATATTTCGGCCAATCCGACCCTCATCGTCGAATCCCTGCAGAAATGGCAACAGGAGCAGCAGAAAGCTCGGATGTCCGGTGCGGCGGATGCACTTAAGGACCCGGCGCTTAGAGAAGCCATTTACAACAATCCCAATTCACCCTCAATTGGACCTGTGGATGCGAAAGCAGTCATTGTTGAATTCTTTGATTATAACTGTCCGGCCTGCAAATCGGCATTCAAAGCTCTCGACGAGCTGCAGACCAAAGACAAAAACGTCAAAATCATCTTCAAGGAATTCCCTATTTTCGGGCCCCAATCCGACACCAATTCCAAAATCGGGATTGCCGTGTTCAAGCTCTCTCCGGAAAAATATTTTGATTTCCATAGCAAGATGATGACTTTTGAAGGCCGTGCCGACGAGGCGCAGGCGCTCAAATTCGTTAAAGAAATCGGGCTGGATGCTGACAAAGTAAAATCCGAAATTGCCAAGCCCGAATATACGGAAATTCTTGGCCAGCTCCGTCAGATTGGCATGAAGCTGGGGATTCAGGGCACGCCGAGCTTCATCATCGGCGAAGAGCTCGTACCCCATGCGCTTGACTATAAGGGGCTTGAGGAAAAAGTCTCGAAGCTGCGGTAAATTCTTACACCATCACTTCCGTCGCCCGCACCCACCAGTGGGGATATTGTGAGTGTATTTCACGAGCGAGACGCTCGGCTGCGGCCTTGTCTTCAGTGATGGCAAAACAGGCCGAGCCACTCCCCGTCATTCGAACAAACCGCGCCTGCAAGGCCGTGTTAAGTACCAGCAACACTTCCGCCACTTCCGGCGTCAGTGTCACCGCCGTTCGCTGTAATTGATTCCGCGTGCCCGCCAACGATTCCAGTAATTTTTCTGCGTTGGTTGTATCAAGCCTTGGGGTTGCTGGCGGCGTTTCCAGCGTATGATGTGCGAATAGTTCGGCCGTGGCGATGGGCACACGCGGATAGACCAGCACTAATGGTAAAGGCGGCAGCTTTAGAGGCAGCGGTGTGATATCCTCACCAATGCCCCGAGCAATAAGCGGATGGCTGAGCAGACACATCGGTACGTCAGCCCCCAGACGTAGTGCCAGCGCCTGAAGTGTTGCGGCGGGTACTATCACCCCCCAATGCTTCATGAGCAGTTTGAGTGTGGCTGCGGCATCGGCCGAACCGCCGCCCAGACCCGCACCCACGGGAATATTTTTCTCAAGCACGAGTGCCGCACCGCTAGTGACATTGGCGGCGATACGCAGCGCGTGAGCGGCTTTAAGCACCAGATTGCCGGTATTCGGGCCAATATCGGCGGCAAACTCACCCGTAATAGTGAGGCTCAAGGTTTCGGCCGGGGTCACGCGCAGCACATCGCCAAACTGCGTGAACACCACCAACGACTCAAGCAGATGGTAGCCATCGGCGCGTTTGCCGGTAACATGGAGGGATAGATTCAGTTTTGCCGGTGCGTGCTGGTACATTATTCTCAGTTTGGTATAACTTCCGGCATTGCAACATTGCGCGATTGTTGCTGCGGCAGGAAAGCCGGAAGACCTGATTTGAGTTTTTCCCTGATCGCTTTCGCGGCGGCTTCTTCAGGGTCAAACTGAAGGGCGCGTTGCCATTGATACCGCGCTTCCACCTCGCGCCCGACCCGCCAGTAGGCGTCCCCCAGATGATCGTTGATCGTTGCATCATCCGGAATTATTCCTGCTGCCTTTTCAAGGTATTCCACAGCTTTATTAAAGTCGCCTGAGAGATAATAGGCCCAACCAGCACTATCAATGATATGGGCATCATCGGGGCGCATCTCAACAGCTATATCCAGATATTCTCGCGCTCTAACAATGTTTTTATTCATAACAAGCCAGCTATAAGCCAGATAGTTGAGCACATCTGGCTGGTTAGGTTCAAGAGTCAGCGCATGAAGCAAGTCTCTCTCCGCCTTGGCCCAATCGCCGGCGCGCTCGTAACAGATGCCGCGCGCATATAGGATTGGCCAGTTACTTACGCGTAATTTACCAATACGCTCAATGGCTTGGGTGTATGCGCCCGCTGCTTCCTCGTATTTACCCTGTTCGCGCAGAATATCTCCCTTAGTGATAAGGGCGGATTGATCGCTTGGATATTCCCTGATAATTTGATCGAGCAGTGCGAGTGCTTTTTCAACCTCGCCCAGCGCCTCGTAATTCAGCGCGCGGCGGATGAGACCTCGGCGATAGAAGACATTGCCCGGGCGGATACCGTCATAGACAGCAATTGCCGCGTGATAATCGCCGGTCTGCTCATAGAGATTGGCGAGCATCAACTGAGCGGGCGGGAAATCCGGCCGCAGAAACAGCGCCGAACGCAGGTAAATGAAGGTATCCTGCGAGGCTTCCTCGCCGAATAAAATGCTCGCCGTGGTGAAGAAAATCTCGGCCAAACCCTCGCGCTCATCCCCGACCATCGGCACGATCTGGGCATTACCCCCTGGCGGCATCATCAGCTTCTCTGGAATCAGGCTGGAGTCCGGATTGGCCTCGGCGTAAGCATCAAAGACAGCCTGCGCTTTTTTCCATTCGCCCTGCCGTTGATAGAAATTCGCCAGTGCCTCCACCACGCGGTAAGGCGTCGTCTGCGGGTCAGCGCTTGCCTGACGGTAAGATTGGAGTGCCAGTTTTTTATTGCCCAGCACGTCGTTCATCAGCGCCACATGGTAGGTCAGAAACGGCGCGAAAAAACCAGATTTCTCAATCGCCCCCTCAAGATTCACCTGCCCTCTGACCGCACCTTGAGCCATCAGAAGCCAGCTATTCACCACCGGCGCGATGATACCAAAAAGTCCGGTCTGCGGCGCCTGGCGAAGGACGGCCTGCGCCGTTTTATAATCCCCTGTATTCACTTTTTCGAGCATTCTTAAAAGCGCGATGAGTGGATCTTTGTCGTAGCTTCCAGGCAGCTGATAACTGAGCGAAATCGCACCCTGAATTTCACCCGCCAGAAAATGTAACCGCACGCTTTCGTGTATCAAATCCGTGTTTTTCGGGTCATGCGCGAGCGCCTCGCTGATATAGCGGGAAGCCTGTTTCAGGTTCTGATGCTGGCGCGCAAAGCGGCTGGAGAGGAAACTCCCCGCAAACCCGGGCTTAAGTACGGGCTGGTCAAGGCTTTCGCCCGAAACCGGCACATGGGGTGCTTTTTCAACGATTTTCGGATCATCCGCCCAGGCCGAAACACTCAGCAATCCTGCGAGAATTGCACCTGTTACACGAAGGCGGGGAAGGAAAAGAGAGGACATAGAACCCGAAAAGGCTTGCGCTAACCAGAAACCACACTATATATCGGCGCCTGAATTAGCAACACTGAAGCCAACGAGGACGCCATGAGCAGCAAAAATAACCCCGAAGCACGCGGTACCGTGACGGAACTGCGCCAGTATAACGGAAAGTCGGTCAAGCCGGTGCGGATTATTGACCCCGAGGCGGGAATTAATTTCATCGGCGCGGCGTTTGATAACGGCCAGCTCGTGCTCGATGTCAATAAGCGCCCGATTCCCTATCAGCAGATTTACGGATAGACTAACCTCCGCCACCCGTGCGGACATCACATATTCGGATAATTCGGCCCACCGCCGCCTTCTGGCGTCACCCAGACGATGTTCTGCGTTGGGTCTTTGATGTCGCAGGTTTTACAGTGGACGCAGTTCTGGGCGTTAATCTGCAGGCGACGCTTGCCGGTTTCTTCCACAAATTCATACACTCCCGCTGGGCAGTAACGCTGCTCGGGCCCGGCATAGACGGCTAAATCAACGGCCACCGGCACGCTTGCATCTTTAAGCGTCAGATGCGCCGGCTGGTCTTCCTCATGATTGGTGTTTGACAGATAGACCGAGGATAAACGGTCGAAACTCACCCGGTTATCCGGCGCGGGATAGTCGATTTTCCGGCACTCAGTCGCCGGTTTGAGGCAAGCATGGTCGGGCTTGTGATGCTTCAGCGTCCAGGGTGCACGGCCAAAGAATAAATAGGTATCAAGCGCAGCATAACATAGCCCCGCCCATAATCCGAAGCGGAATGCAGGGCGGATATTGCGTACTTTGTAGAGTTCATCATACACCCAGGAATTCTTCAGCGCCGTTTCATAACCAGCCAGCTCGCCCGCCGTGAACGCTTCCGCCGCCATCATGCCGGAATACATGGCTGTGTGCGTGCCTTTGATTTTCGGCACATTGAGAAACCCTGCGCTGCAGCCAATCAATGCTCCGCCAGGAAACGTGAGTTTGGGGATGGATTGATACCCGCCTTCATTCAGTGCCCGCGCGCCGTAAGCAATGCGCTTTCCACCCTCAAATAATGTCCGGATTTTGGGGTGGGTCTTGAAACGTTGAAATTCCCTGAACGGGTCAAGATAGGGATTCTCATAATCAAGCCCGACCACATACCCGACCGCCACCTGGCAATCTTCGAGGTGATAAATAAAGGAGCCACCATAGGTCCCCGCATCCATCGGCCAGCCGACGGTATGTTCCACCCGCCCGGGCTGATGATGCTCGGGCGCGACCTGCCATATTTCCTTGATCCCGATACCGTAAGTCTGGGGCGCAGCTTCAGCGCGCAGGGCGAAATGCTTCATCAATTGTTCGGAAAGTGAACCACGGCAGCCCTCGGCGAATAAGGTTACCTGCGCCCGCAATTCCATGGGCGGTTGATAAGACGGTTTGCGTTCGCCTTTCTTGTCAATGCCGAATGCACCGGTACGCACGCCTTTGACCGCGCCGTCATCGATGATGACTTCGGCGGCCGCAAAACCCGGGAATATCTGCACGCCGAGTTCACTCGCCTGCTGAGAGAGCCAGCGGCAGAAATTCGCCAGAGAAATAATGTAATTACCCTCGTTACGCATCGGCTTTGGCGTGGGTAATGTCAGGCGATGTCGGGCTGTAAGAAACGAAAAATGATCGTCCGTCGCGGGGGTATGAAGCGGCGCGCCGCGTTCTTTCCAATCGGGAATCAGGACGTTGAGTGCGCGTGGCTCGAGCACCGCACCGGAGAGGATATGCGCCCCGACTTCGGAGCCTTTTTCGAGGACAATAACACTGAGGTCAGGCTGAAGCTGCTTTAGGCGAATAGCTGCAGAAAGCCCGGACGGGCCCGCACCGATAATCAGCACCTCGCATTCCATGATTTCGGATTCGGACATCGGCTAAGGGTAACACAAGAAAAGCAGAGATTAAAGTGTAACACGCTTTCAACCGCCTCGGCCCATGCCGGGTGGACCTGCAGCAACAGCAGGGATGGACGGCGCTGAAGGCGCGGCAGTTGCCGCTGCACCTTTAAGGCCTTCGCTCACAACTCCGACAAGGCCTTTCACTGCGCCCGAAATGGCCTGAGCCAATTTTATGGTTTCTTCAAGCGCCGCGCGAAATAAATTTCCAGCAGCCACCGCCGTCGGGTGGTGCATGACATCAGCCACCATACTTTACCCCCTGCTCGTGATCGAGCCTGTCGAGAAAATCAATCGCCTTGCGCTGGGCGTCCATCAGTGGCAGCGAATCGGGCAATAATTTTTTGGCGGTTTTAACTTCGCGCATGTTTATACCACAGGACGCGAAATGGCCGCGGTTGGAGGACATGCGCGGATCCGCAATCAGCGCCTTGGCATACTCCACATCCGCAAATTTGCGAAAAGCGTTGGTGAATTCCACCACGGCCTTGGCGGCGATTTCGGGGGTATAATAATTCTGTTGAGTCATCATTGCTTCCCGGTATGGTCAGGTTGGCTCACTTTCAAATTACCTAAAAATCATTAAGAATTGGTTACCAAAATGCCTGGCAGTGCAGATAAATTGAAAATAATGAATAATTACGAGGCGCTAGTCTGGCTGGTAGACATCGGCGCAGATGAGGCCATTGAGGCGCAGCCCGTGACCAATCGGCGGGGTACAGGTGATAATCAGCGGTTAGTGGCCGGTGCTCATTGGCCAGTGGCTAGCAATCAACGCGAAGTTTCCTCCCTCTCATACCCCACGCAGGCGGGGGGGGTAATTGAAGAGGCGCAGACAGGGGGGACTAAGAACCATGCAGGCGGATCCTCCGATCATCCAATTATCCGAACTCCACTCGCTGAATCCGCCCTCGCCGAGGCCCAGAAACTCGCCGAGGCCGCCACCACCCTGCCCGAGCTTTACGATGCTATCCGCCGCTTCAAGGGGTGCGACTTGAGAAAAACTGCGGCCAATACGGTGATTGGGGACGGGAACCCCGCCTCCAGCCTTATGCTTATCGGCGAAGCGCCCGGCGTCGAGGAGGATAAAGCCGGCATTCCCTTCTGCGATGCCAGCGGCCAGCTCCTCACTACCATGCTGGGATTTATCGGTCTGACCCGTTTGAACGACTACTATGTCACGAATGTCTGTTTCTGGCGTCCGCCAGGAAACCGCCCGCCCACGGGAGCGGAAATCGCCCTCTGTCGGCCACTGGTCGAACGCCATATAGCGCTGGTGAATCCCAAACGGTTGGTGCTACTGGGTGGGGTCGCGACCCAAGCCCTTCTCCAGAACCCGCTGGGCATCACTAAACTGCGCGGTCAGGTATTCTCTTATAAGAATGACTTTATGGATAGCGCAATACCAGCCCATGCAATCTATCACCCCTCCTACCTGCTCAGGCAACCCTCGGCCAAAAAACAAGCCTGGGGCGATTTATTGGCCTTGAAAGCGGCGATTTTATCCACCTAAAAACGAGCTAAGTTATTGTATTTTAAGTTCGTAATAAATATTTCACATGTCTGGTGTTGCATTTATGCCCTACCCCCCTTATAAAGGGCAGATAGTTAATTTTGAGTAAAAAACTCATAAAATACGTTTAAACATTTTCGGATCGGCAAGAGTGGAAAAACTGGTACAGCATCAGCGGAAGATTATCGGTGGCATGATCGCCATAATTGCCGTGCTTGTTCTTGTGACGCTCGCCCTGCCGCCGAAGCAGAATCCGTCATCGGTGAATATTAATGTAACCTCTGTGGCCGTCTCCGAGACCTCGCAGGAACCCCTTACCCCTGCCGATAGAATTCTGTACCGCGCGATTTTTGCCGCTCAGGATAAAAATAATTTCGCCACCGCCGACCAGTTCATGGGCGAATTAAACAGTCAGTTGTTGCTGGGTCATGTGCTCGCACAGCGTTATCTGCACCCCCGTTACCGCTCGGATGCGTCCGAACTTGCCGCCTGGGTGGGCAATTTTTCGGATC
>JAJTIB010000132.1 GCA_021300075.1 Rickettsiales bacterium | reverse complement strand
AATTTTTGCCGTCGGGCGCAAGGCAATTTGCCAAGGGTTACAATCTTCGTTATAGTTTCACGCATGATTCAGAAAGTTGGCTATACCGCACCCACCGCCGCGACCGCTCGTACGCAACGAACGCGCCGTAAGGGTGAGGTTTCGGGCAGCAGCTTCATTGACGCACTGGAAAATGTAAGCGGCCTGGAAGAAGCCGCCAGCGTGGATGCTGCAGCACCTGTCGCTGCTGCCGCGAGCATGGTGGGTTTGCTCGGCATTCAGGAAATCAGCGCCGACGAAGCCAACCGCAAGCGCCATGTCAAGCGCGGACGCGTGACGCTGGAGGCGCTAGAAAACTTGCGCGATGCGCTGCTTATTGGCAGCCTGTCACTCGCCACCGTACGCGAGCTGGAGCAGATTGTGGCAGAAAAGCGTGAACAGATCAGCGATCCGGTCTTGAGCGGTATATTAGATGAGATCGAGTTACGCGCTGCAGTCGAAATGGCCAAGCTCGAGCGCGCAGGAATGCCGCGATGAATGCAGCGACCCCCGTCATCCAGCTTTCGAGCAGCCAATGCAGACGCGCCCGCGCGCTACTGAAATGGAACCTGAGCGATCTGGCCAGCCGCGTCCATGTGCCAATGAGAACCCTGCAGAAATTCGAGCATAATGCGGGGCGGCTTATCAAGTCCGAAAACGATGCCTTGTTTGTTTTGTTCTCACGTCATGGCATTGAATTCGCAAGCGACGGTGTCGTCACGCTGCATGGCAGCGCAAACGATCAGGATTTCTTCTTTACAGGCAAAGAGCATAAAGCGTACAACTTAGAGGTGGATCCGCTTACTCCGGTACAAACGGGGAATGATGAAGTCGATCCCAAGAATTCACCAGCAGCGGCCAATCGAACATCACCGAAATCCACAACGAAGCCCTAAGTGGACATCTTCGCGTGCATTTCCCTGTTAAAAAGCCATTTTGGCGCTTGAACGATCCAGAAGCTACGTTACAATTAACGCTCAATTCATGTTGAAAGGCAGTGATTATGGCAAAAACCTCGGCAAAAAAGAAACTGGCAAAATCTATCTCCAAATCCAGTGCCAAAAAAGCTCCAAAAAAAGCGGTCTCACGCTTGGTTGCTAAAACGAAAAAACCCGCACCCGTGAAGTCAACTAAAAAATCGGCCAAACCTGCCACCAAATCTACGGCAAAAAAGCCCGTCACAAAACCCGCAACACCACTCAGGAAAGCGACAAAAAAGCCTGCCGTACACGCGATCCTGGCCCCGGTCATCATCAAAAAACCCATCATCAAGACCAAGCCGCGCAGTAACTACAAGCCGGCGCGATTACCTGCCGGGTACAAACCGTCCGACAAAGAGCCCTACATGAACGGCTTACAGCTTGAATATTTCCGGCAGAAATTACTCCAATGGCGCGAGGAGCTTCTGGCAGAGTCACGCGAAACGCTCGACCATCTTCACGAAGAAAACTGGCATCAGGCCGATATTGCCGACCGCGCCTCACTTGAGACCGAAGCAGGCGTTGAGCTTCGTACCCGTAACCGCTACCTGAAACTGATCGCAAAAATCGACGCCGCCATTGCCCGCATCGAAAGCGGTGAATACGGCTATTGCGAGGAAACTGGAGAGCCCATCGGCTTGAAACGCCTCGAAGCACGGCCGGTGGCGACCCTGTCAATTGAAGCACAGGAACGTCACGAACGCATCGAAAAACAATATACGGACGAAGAATAGTCGTCCTGTTCCTGTTGCGGTTGCATGATGTTGGATGAAAGGTTAGCATGCAATTATGTTTCTACCTGCTAACATCACCCTTCAGTTTGGCGATACGGGTGATTTCGTCACCGAATTACAGCGGCGTCTCAGTACCATTCAACTTCTTAGTGAAATGATGGTAAACGGCGCGTATGACGGTAATACCGTCAATGCAGTGAAAAGCTTCCAATCGATGCATGGCATCCGTGTAGACGGTGTGGCCGGGCCCGAGACCTTGCGCCGCCTCGCTGGCGTCCTCTCTGGTGAATCCAGCAGTAATACCAGCGACAACAAGCAGGAAGAAGAAAAACAGCAGCGGCGTGACGCTAATTTTTACGGCAATATCCTGCTGACACCAGCGCCTGTTGAACCATCACTTGAGGCACTGATCGAAGCAGCCGCCGCAGGAAAAGGGCCTCCGTCAGTCACCGCGGCAGCGGTTGAATCTACCCCGACCCTCCATGCCACGGCGGCGCCACGGGCGGAAACCATCCCCACACCCGATCTACAGCGCAATACCGCCGCCCTCTTGAGCGAGGTTCTGGCACAATCCGCACCCCCACCCCCGCCGCCACCCGCGCCGGAGCGCCTGGCCGAGGCCGCACGTGAACGCGCCGGGGAAGCAAGGCAGCCGCCCGAACTAAAATCCGAAGCAGCCAAATCGGTTGGAGCAAAAGCGGAAGAACCAAAACGCGAAATGGAAACTAATGCCGAACCACGTCGTCCCTTGAGTGCGTTTATCCAGAAAATCATCGACTATATCGAATCTAAACTCCCGCGCCATATCACTCAGGAAGTCAAAGAGATTGGTCACACCATGCTGAAAGCCGGTGTACGCGAAGCTGGAGGAATTCAGGAAGCCACCGCCCGCGCGCAGGAGATCGAGGCAGTTCGTGGCGCGCCCGCCGCTCAGCAGCAACGCGGCTAACGCAAGATCAGTACCGACCAGCGCCCACGCCTCAGACGCGACTTCAGTTTCAAGCCGTGATGCCGATGGGCAAATAGTACCATTCTTTCCTGATGCCGCAGCAGTCCAGAAAGAATTAGCGTCCCCTCCGGCGCGAGGGATTGCGCGGCAGATCGCGCCATTTTCATTAAGGGGCGGGCGAGGATATTGGCTACAATCACCTGCGACTTCGCGCCGCGTACGATCCGGTAATCATAGCCGTTGCTCTGCCCCACCCATACCTGACGCATCCGATTGACCCGCAGATTCTCGCGCGCGGTTCTGACCGCCCCGGCATCATTGTCAAACGCCCGAATACGAGCAAACGGCCAAAGCCGTGCTGCCGCCATCGCCAGGATCGCCGTACCACAGCCCATATCCATCACGCGGCGCGGACGTGGGCGTATTTTGCTTTCCAGTTCCAGCGCCAGCAGGCAGCCCGAGGTCGTATCATGCTCGCCCGTACCGAAAGCGGAGGCCGCCTCAATATGAAGCGGCAGACTGTTTTTTGGAATTGGCGCGGCGTCATGTGCGGCATAGATATAAAACCGCCCCATACGGAAGGCGGGAAAATCTTTCTGCACTTTGCTCACCCAGTCAATATCACGCAGCAGTCCGGTCATGGCGGTGAATGCTTCACCGCGATCGTCAGCAATTTTCTGAAGCCGCGCCGAAAGCGCAGGCCACGCAGCATCTTCCATGAGCAAAATCAATTCCGGCGTATGCGTGTCAATGGGGTGAGTGATGGCCAGAACTTCATCTTCAAGCAACAATTCAAAGATTTCCAATAATTCGGTGTCCCCCCGCAGCGTTACCTGCAGAGGCAGTTTAGGCTGCGCGAAGGGCGGGTTAACCATTGGCATCCCCAATCAGCGCCAGCCATTCCGCTTCGCTCAGCACCTTCACCCCGAGTGCTGCTGCCTCGCGCAGTTTACTGCCTGCCTCTGCGCCCGCAATCACATAATCCGTTTTCGCCGAAACCGTCCCAGTCACATGCGCGCCCAACGACTCGGCGAGCGACTTGGCTTCGCTGCGGCCCATCTTGGTAAGCGTACCAGTGAACACCACGCGCTTGCCCCCAAGCGGCGAACCGCTGACCAGAGCCACCTCCGGAGTCAACTCCACCTCCGTCAGTAACACATTGACCGCCGCACGGTTATGCGGCTCAGCCATGAAATCTATCAGGGCTGAAGCGAGTTTTTCGCCAATCCCATCAATGGCCATGAGATGCCGGTACGCTTCGCTTTCCTTATCTGCAGCCGCCTCAAGCGCTTGGAATAAATGGGCAGCATCGCCGTAATGCCGCGCGAGTAGTTTCGCTGTCTCCTCTCCGATGTGGCGGATACCGAGGGCATAAAGAAACCGCGCAAGCGTCGTGCGTCGCGATTTTTCTATCGCCCGGAATAAATTCGCCGCCGATTTTTCGCCCCAGCCCTCGCGCGTCTGGAGCGGCGTATGACTTTTGCGATCCCGCGCTTCAAGCGTAAAAATATCGTGCGGGGTTTGAATGCGTCCTTCCGCATAAAATGCTTCAATCTGTTTGTCGCCCAGGCCTTCAATATCCAGCGCCCGTCGCGCGGCGAAATGTTTGAGGCGCTCGACCACCTGCGCCGCGCAAATCAATCCGCCGGTGCAGCGCCGCGCCACTTCTCCCACCTCACGCACTGCCGCACTGCCACAGACCGGGCAGTGATCGGGGAAGTGGAAGGAACGCGCATGCGGGGGGCGTTTATTGGCCAGAACCGCCACAATCTGCGGGATCACATCGCCCGCGCGCTGGAGGATGACGGTGTCCCCCACCCGCACGTCCTTGCGAGTGATTTCATCCTCGTTATGCAGTGTGGCTTTACTCACCAGCACGCCACCAACATTGACCGGCAGAAGACGCGCCACGGGTGTTAACACACCCGTGCGACCAACCTGAATATCAATTGCCTCCACCCGTGTCTCGGCTTGCTCAGCCGGGAATTTCCATGCCAGGGCCCAGCGCGGTGCACGCGACACCTGCCCGAGACGCCGCTGATAATCGAGCCGATCCACTTTCAACACCATCCCGTCAATGTCGTAGGCGAGTAACGCACGGTCTTCACTCAGACGCGCATAAGCGGCCACCGCGTCGTCAGCAGTTGGACAACGCATCATAGCGGGGTTGATGCTGAAGCCAAGATCGCCGAGCCGGACGACCGCATCGTACTGCGTGGCGGCGAGTTCGGCGCTCACCTCGCCCCAGCCATACACAAAATAACTGAGATTGCGTGAGGCCGTAACAGCAGGGTCTAGCTGACGAAGCGAGCCGGCGGCGGCATTGCGCGGATTGGCGAACAGCGCCTCCCCTGCCTCTGTGCGCGCCGCATTCAGAGCGGCGAAATCATCCTTACGCATGAAGACTTCACCCCGCACTTCCAGAATCTCAGGCGCATCGTTT
>JAJTIB010000130.1 GCA_021300075.1 Rickettsiales bacterium | reverse complement strand
TGCCGCTGCACGCACCATCGGTATAGATTACCACGTGTTTCATATCAGCTCTGCCCCTCCGAGGGGTGATGCGTGGCGCGTGGTACGTGGTGCGTCTGTTGCGCGCGACGAATCACGTACCACGTGCAACCGCTTACACTCCATATTCTTGACCTCCGCGCACCTGCTGATGGAAGCGGAGCTTGGCGAGGTATTCGAGCGGGTCTTTCGGCGTGACCAACGCGTCTTTGCTGCGGTGCAACCAGTCATAGCTGCGGGTCAGCAGGAAGCGCAGTGCCGCCCCTCGCAACAATACGGGGAAGGCAGCTTTCTCGCCATCCGTCAAGGGCCGCAGCAATTGATAGGCCTGCAACAGAAGCCGCGACTTAGTGGGATTAAATTCCTTGCCCACCTCAAAGCACCAGGCATTAAGCACGATCGCTAGATCATATGCAAAAAAATCCTCGCAAGCGAAATAGAAATCAATAATGCCAGTGAGCTCATCCTCTTCAAAAAACACATTATCGGGAAATAAATCCGCATGAATGATACCGCGCGGTAACGCATCAGGTTTTGGCCAGTGCTGGGCAAGATAATCAAGCTCCGCCGTCACCAGACTTTCAAGTCCCGAAGCAATCCCGTCAAGCTGACCACGCATGGATGCAGCAAGCGATTGCCAGCCCGAAAGCGAAAGTGCATTGGCGCGGGTCATCGTAAAGCCTGACGCCGCCCGATGCAGCCCTGCGAGCGCCTTGCCGACGCCGGCAACATGCGGGTTCTTAAGGATGGTTCGGCTGCGGCCATGAAGAAATGAGACCATCGCCGCCGGACGGCCCTCGACCGTCGAGATCACCCCGCCATCACGCCGTTTAATCGGCAAAGGACAGTTCACCCCGCGTGCGGCAAGATGCTCCATCAGCGCCAGAAAAAAAGGCAGTTCTTCAATCCTAACCCGCTTCTCATAAAGCGTCAGAATTGTCTTGACCTCGCGCCCGTCTAGGGCCATCACATCCAGCAAATAATTACTGTTTTCAACCCCTTGCGCGATACCTACAGCTAAGGCAAGCTGCCCCAGCCCGTAAGTTGTCTCGACCAGTTCAGCCATCATCTCGTTGGAGAGTTGCGTATATACAGCCATGGCTATTCTCTACGCAATCTCGTTGCTATTGGCGAGTGAAGATTGTGCGGGCGGCGGGGACGAAAAAAAATTATTTTTTACTGGAAAGGAAAACTCAAGTTGCTAAACTGATACCTGATTCAACGCGCTCATCCTGCTTGCATCAAAAACGAGTCTAGCATCCGGTAAGAAATAATCCATGAAACCCATCGCGCAACGCTTAGAAAATAAGGAGACAATTATGTTCCGACGTAAAGAAGAGGGTGGCGACACCCTGACCGATGAAATCGCCGATGATTTTCTCGGCAATAGTGGGGAAGTCCAAATCCGCAGTGTGAGTTCGATCGAAACGCGTGCGCCGCAACCATCCGAAGCTTCACGCCCTGCAGCGCCGGCGCAGCCGACCTTCCGCCCGGCCCCGCCGCAAGCGGCTATGGCTGCATCGCGTCCGGCGCCACAACCCGCCGCTGCCCAGGCACCCGTCGCCGCCGCGGCGTCCAAAAATGCGAATGCCAAGCGCGTGCTGACGGTCGGTCCCGACATTCAGATGAAGGGTGAAATCACCACCTGCGACCGCGTGGTCATTGAAGGCATGGTTGATGCGACGATGAAAGACGTGCATACAGTTGAACTCGCTCAGAGTGGTTCACTCAAGGGTGTCGCCGAAGTCGAAGACGCCGAAATCAGCGGTTCATTTGAAGGTGACCTTATTGTCCGTGGCCGCCTGATTGTTTATGCCACCGGGCGCATTCGCGGTAACGTCACCTACAGCGAAATCGAGATTGAACGTGGTGGCCAGATTGCCGGCAGCATTCGTAATGTCAGCGAAGCCACTGGCAAAGGCGCGCAACTGTCTAAGCGCATTCTCTAAACGTAATCCTTCTTTACGATCGAGGCCGTATCCGCTGGGATGCGGCCTTTTTTGTGGTCGTTTGGAAGTAATTGCAGTCATCGGCAATCGGGCAATGCGCGCATGCAGGTCGACGCGCTTTGCAGACGTACCGCCCATGTAGAATCAGCCAGTGATGGGCATGGCGCATATATTTTTTCGGAATCACTTGCATAAGCGCCCGCTCAGTCGCTTCCGGCGTTCTCGTGCGGCACAGCCCAAGCCGGTTCGCCACACGGAACACATGGGTATCCACCGCAATCGTCGCCTCCCCCAGTACACAATTAAGCCAGACATTCGCCGTCTTTCGCCCCACCCCGGGCAAGGTCTCAAGAGCCTCCCGCGTCTTGGGTACTTGCCCATCATACACCTCTATCAGCCGCGCCGAAAGCGCCATAACATTCCTCGCTTTGGTATTAAAAAGGCCAATAGTTTTGATGTAAGTTTTAAGCCCGGCCTCGCCCAGTTTCAGCATCTGAGACGGATTTTTTACTTTGACGAACAATTGTTTAGTCGCCTTGTTGACGCTCACATCGGTGGCCTGCGCCGACAGCACAATCGCCACCAGCAGGCAATAGGGGTTGGGCGCCAGCAGCTCCGTCTCAGGTGTCGGGTTTAGCTTGGCAAAAGCGTTAAAAATACGGGTGATACGGGTGGATTCCATTTGCTCTTCAATTTCACGAAATTGTCACATTTCGCAAGCGCAGTTTTGCTAGAATGAACTTATGGAAAACCATTCATCATCTCTTGCATCCAGTGTCAGCGCCTTCGGGCGCGGGTTGTTTTCGGGTGCGATCAGCGGCGCATTGATTTCGGGCGTCTTTACACTGGTCATAGCCGCGATTAAATCTGTTCCGGCTATTGCTGGCGGTGTCTCTTTCATGGCATGGCCAGCGGTTATTGGGCTGGTGGCCACCACCGCTATCTTTACCGGCCTCATGAATGTTTACCGCGACTATACTCACCGTAACCAGGCTGCAAGCGGGCAGATGCGCGAAGGCCATGTGGCCGCCGCCTCACCCGGCATGGTGCCGGTGCTTGTACCTGCCGTAGCGCAGGACCGTAGCCAAACGCCCGCCCAGAGCGAACTTCAGCAGGAAACTCCCACCCGCAACTGGGTAGCATCTCTTGGCAAAGACCAGGTAAATGGTAATAAAATACAGCAAATTATGAACGACACCAATCTGACCGACAAAACCCGCGCCGCCGCGATTCTGGCGGAACGCGAAGCCCGCGCCGCCGCCCCGACCGAAGCCGCACGCTAGCCTCAAAGCCATGAGCCATGCGCTTAGAGCTATGAGGTTTCAGCTTTTAGGGAGCAAGGGACATGTCTTTGCCACATTCACGAACGCGCGCTAAAACCTCATGGCTCATGGCTTATGGCTCATGGCTAACCCAAAAATACCTTTCGGTTGTTAACCCTTTCTTCACTATCCACCTGTATGTTGGTTGTATGTACAACAATCGGTGGATAACTATATGCGTATCAAACAATCCCGCTCCCTCATTGTCGCCCAATCAGCCGCGACCCTCGTCGTTTTGCTGTTGAGTTTCAGCGCCTTCGCGCGCCCGTTCGACGTCATCGGTGGCCCGGGCAGTGACGCCCAGACCATCGGCCATTGCGGGCCGGTTTCTGTGCCGCAGATGGTCTATACCAACCATTCGCGCAATGTGGCGATCATCCAGCGCAAACTGACGGAGCTGGGTTATTATCGTGGCGCGGTGGATGGGGTGAATAGCCACATCACCAAACAGGCCATTCTCGCCTTCCAGCAGGATTATGGCTTGCGGCCGGATGCGGTCGTGGGTCAGGAAACCGTCCAGGCCTTGGCCTTCCTCGCCCACCC
>JAJTIB010000142.1 GCA_021300075.1 Rickettsiales bacterium | reverse complement strand
GCAACCTGCTCAGGGGTATAAGTCTTTTCAAGTGTTTTAGTTTGACCATTCCTGCCGGTATGGTTGACATTTACCGTGGCCCCACCATCCTCATTATTTGTGATTGTGGTTTGTCTGGAAATGGTTTGACCGTTTCGCAACTCGCGCTGGAAATCAATCTGTACGCCTGTCTCTGTTTTCGTAAAATTACGTTCAATTTTATGAAAAGCAGACGAAAAAGCCGGTATCATGGTCATAAATCCTCCCAAAAGTTGGTTTATACTCAACACCGTCAAAAGGTGAAGTTCCCTCAAGCAAAGCTGCCTTCGAGCAAACCTGGTGAAGCAAGACTCATGCCAAATGCTGTATATCCAAAGTTTCCAGAAAGCAGTTGATGATAGTTTTCGCTTCTCGTCCGGTTCACTTTGATGAGGCTTTGCAGGTATTTGCATAAATAATTGCACACAATCATTTATGCGTCTCGCTCGCCATATAGCGCAATACCATCGTTTTCGACGTTGGTTCTGATACTCACTAGTGCAGAAAATTGCTCAAGTGATTATAGAGCAGCGTGTAGGAGCTAACAGCAAACTTCGACTAGCCCTCATAAATCGGTAAGTACACCGTGAAGGTCGAGCCTTCGCCCGCGACCGAATCAATGGTGATGGCGCCGCGGTGACGGATGACGATACCTTTGACAATCGCCAAACCCAGCCCCGTGCCGCCGACCTGCCGTGTGCGGGCGGAATCGACCCGGTAAAACCGCTCCATCAGCCTTGGCAGATGCTGCTTTGGAATGCCCTCGCCCTGATCTTTGACCGCGAGCATCACCACACGGGTGAGGTTACGCATGTTCAAATCCGACGGCAATTCCGTGGTAATTTTAGCAGTGACCGTCACTTCCGAATCGGGGTAGCCATATTTAATCGCGTTGCTGATGAGATTATGCGCGACCTGCGTCAACTCATTACCCTCGCCTTTGACGGCGGGCAGATTATCATGCAGATTGAGCGTCAGGCGCATGTTTTTATCCGCCGCGTTGCGCTTCAAATGCTCGGCGGCAGCGCGGACGATTTTATTCAGCTCCACCGACTCGGTCGGTACGCTATGCGCGTTCATCTCGATTTTGCTAAGCGACAATAGATCATCTATCAGCTGCTTCATGCGGTCAGCCTGTTCGAGCATGATGCCCAGGAACTCCTCACGCGCCTTCTCATCGTCTTTGGCCGGGCCCTGCAGGGTTTCGATGAATCCCTTGATGCTTGAGAGCGGCGTGCGGATTTCATGGCTCGCGTTGGCGACGAAATCGGCGCGCATCTGCTCGACCGACTTCAACTCAGTTATGTCATTCATGGTGATGACGGTGGTGATGCCGCCGGCGGAGGGCACGGGGAAACGCTCGATGATGGCGAGGAAATCCCGCACCATCGGGTCTTCGATGCGAAACTCAATCTCACGGCCCTTGAGGTCTTGAATCACCGAAGTTACCGCGTCCGTCAGATAACGGCTGGGAATGACATCGCCCAGATATTTCTGCGCCAGATTCTGCCCGAAAATCGCGCGTGCCGCACGATTGGTACGAACAATTTTCTGCTCATCATTCACCATAATCAAAATATCGGGCAGGGTATCGACCAGAATCTCACGTTCGGTAATGATCGTCTCCATCTGTTTCTTCTTCACCTCATAGCTCGATTGCAGCTTCTTGAGCGCCTCGGAGAGTTCGGCGGCAAGCCCAATAAAGCTGAGCTCAGGTGCTGCGATACGCTTGTCCTGCGCCAGTTCATTGACGTAATGGGTGAGGCTTGAGACATTGGCCAGAAACGGATAGGTGAGAAGCGCCGTGGCCAGCACAATCACGACATAGGCATAAAGCATCTGCGAAAGGGCCAAATAGCCCATCACCATGTAAAGGGTCAAAACCAACAGGGCGGGACTTGAGACTACCAGTACCGTCTTGGTCAGGGTATTGAAAGAAACATAAGATTTGTTTGCGGCCATGGTGCAGGGAGTGTAAAGAATCACGCGGCGGGAGTCGAGTGCGTTCTGCAGGCCAGTTCCCGCCCCCGTTTTATTGCATTGACAGCCCTGAAAACGACGCTATATTCCCGCCTCCTTTTAAGACTATTAGAAGAAAAGAGAATGCTCATGTATGCAGTCGTTCAAACGGGTGGCAAGCAATACCGGGTCACCGCCGGGGATACGTTTCAGGTCGAGAAACTCGCGGGCAACGCTGGCGACACCGTAAAGCTCGAGCGCGTGCTCGCACTCATGAATAATGGTAAGCCGCTCTTAGGCAACCCGATGATTGCGGGTGCGGTCGTCGAAGCGCAGATTATCGATACCGCCAAAGGCGAGAAGGTGCTTATCTTCAAAAAGAAGCGCCGTCATAATTATCGCCGCAAAAACGGCCATCGCCAGACGTTGACGACGCTGCATGTGACTAATATCCTTTACAATGGCACCTCGCTTGTATCGGCGCAACCGAAGAAAATCGAAGCCGAGAAGAAGGCCGCCGCAGCTCCGGCCAAGGCGAAAAAAGTAACGGCAGCCGCTAAGCCTGCCGCCAAAAAAGCCGCACCGAAAAAAGCGGCTGAGACAAAAAAA
The DNA here is from genome assembly GCA_021300075.1 of Rickettsiales bacterium. Taxonomy (GTDB): domain Bacteria; phylum Pseudomonadota; class Alphaproteobacteria; order Rickettsiales; family UBA3002; genus JAFLDD01. The sequence goes on along the minus strand of JAJTIB010000142.1, from coordinate 7,513 downwards.
CCAGCGGCCAAGAAAGCGGCCACAAAGAAAGCGAAATAGTCCGCCCCTTCAGGGTGAATAGAAAACGGAGAGAGTTATGGCACATAAGAAAGCCGGTGGTAGTTCAAGAAACGGTCGCGATTCGCAGGGCCAGCGCCTTGGCGTCAAGAAATTCGGCGATGAGTCGGTTCTGGCCGGTAATATCATCATCCGCCAGCGCGGCACTAAATACCATCCCGGCACGGGGGTCGGTATGGGCCGTGACTACACCATCTTTGCCACTGTCGATGGCAAAGTGAAATACAGCAAAAAAGCCGGCGACAAAAACGTCGTGAGCGTCGTGGCGTAAGGATCCAGCTCTGAGCCCAGAGCCATGAGAGTTTCAGTAGAATGCGTCTAAGGGCAGTCGCTTGCCATACCAACAGGGGAGCTAAAAGCTTTTAGCTCAGGGCTTCTGGCTCATTATGAAATTCCTCGATGAAGCAAAAGTCTTTGTAAAATCCGGCGATGGCGGGGCCGGCTGCGTCTCGTTCCGGCGTGAGAAATTCATCCCCGAAGGCGGGCCGGATGGCGGTGATGGCGGGCGCGGCGGCAGTATCATTGTCCGCACGGCCACGGGGCTTAATACCCTCATTGATTTCCGCTACCAGCAGCACTTCAAAGCCAAAAACGGCCAGCACGGTATGGGCAAGCAGCGCTACGGCAAAGGCGCGGATGATATGATCATGACCGTACCCGTGGGCACACAGATTTTTGAGGAAGACAAAACCACACTCATCACCGATCTTGATCGTCCCGGCGAGGAATTTCTGCTCTGTAAAGGCGGGCGCGGGGGCTTGGGCAATCTTCATTTCAAATCCTCAACCAACCAGGCGCCACGGCAATCAACGCCGGGGGAACAGGGCGAGGAAAAATGGGTCTGGCTGCGGCTGAAACTATTGTCCGACGCCGGTCTTATCGGCCTGCCCAATGCTGGTAAATCGACCTTTCTGGCAGCAGTGACGGCGGCGAAACCAAAAATCGCCGATTATCCCTTCACCACCCTCGCGCCGCAACTCGGAGTCGTGCGCCACCGCGAGGAAGAGTTTGTGCTCGCCGATATTCCCGGCCTGATTGAGGGCGCGAGCGAGGGCAAGGGGCTGGGCTTACGTTTCCTCGGCCATATTGAACGCTGTGGTGTGCTGCTGCATCTGGTCGATGCGACGGCAGAGGATGTGGTCGCTAATTACCAGACCGTACGCGCCGAAATTGCCGCTTACGACGAAGATCTCGCCGCCAAAACCGAGATCGTGGCACTCAATAAGTGCGACGCGGTGAGCAAGACTGAAATGACCAAAAAACGGAAAGCGCTTGAAAAAGCCTCTGGTCAAGCCGTCTTCACCCTTTCAGCAGCAGGTCGCACCGGCATCGACGAAATCCTGACCGCCATGCTGCTCGCGATTCAAGCTGCGCGCGCCGTGAAATAATTCATCCTTTCACCATCGCGCGGTTTTCGCTATGAATGGCGCATGACCAAAACCCCCACTCTGGCTTCAGCCAAACGTATCGTCATTAAAATCGGCTCGAGCCTGATTGCCGATTCCGCTCGAATCAGGAATCGCTGGCTGGCGGCAATGGCTCAGGATATCGCACGACTTCACGAGGCAGGAAAGGAAGTGATTCTTGTCTCCTCCGGCGCTGTGGCGCTGGGGCGGCCACTGATTGGGTTAGGCAGCGAGCGCCTGAGTCTGGAGGAGAAGCAAGCCGCTGCCGCTGCCGGTCAACCGCTTCTGATTCAAGCCTGGCAACAGGCATTCGCCAAACAGAACATCCAGGTCGCGCAACTGCTGCTGACACTTGAGGACTCCGAAGACCGCCAGCGTTACCTGAATGCGCGGGGGACCTTCAGCACGCTGCTCAAACAGCGGCTGATTCCAATCGTCAACGAGAATGATTCAGTAGCCACCGCCGAGCTGAAATTCGGTGATAATGATCGCCTCGCCGCGCGTGTGGCGGTGATGATGATGGCGGATATTCTCATACTGTTTTCCGATGTTGACGGACTTTACGACCAAAACCCCGCCACCCATGCCGACGCAAAACATATCCCCATCATCAAGCAGCTCACCCCCGCCATCATGGCAATGGGTGGCGGTGCTGCCTCAGCACTCAGTCATGGTGGTATGAAAACCAAGCTCGAAGCGGCACAAATGGCCACGGGCAGTGGCTGCCATATGGTCATCGCCAGGGGCCATACGCCGCACGCACTTGCAAAACTGGCCAAAGGCGCTGCCTGTAGCTGGTTCATCGCCGCCACCAAACCACAACTGGCGCGCAAAGACTGGATTGCAAGTGCGGTCAAACTGCGCGGCAGTGTGACGATTGACGCTGGCGCGGTGCGCGCGCTCGGGCAGGGAAAAAGTCTGCTTCCTGCCGGAGTCACGGTGGTGGAGGGTCAATTCGAACGAGGCGATACCATCGCCATTAAAACCCAAGAGGGCGCAACACTCGCCAAGGGCATCGCCGGCTACAGCGCAGCAGAAACCAGAAAAATCCGAGGCCAGAAATCCGCCGCCGTCGAGAGTATTTTAGGCTATGCCCACCGCGACACGCTCATCCACCGAGATGATCTGGTTCTGTTATGACTTTACCCACTTCCACCACACCGCGCCTTGCGAGTTCCTTCCAGCGTGCGGGCGCCATGGGCTTTGACCTGATGCTGCTGAGCCTGCCGGAAGCTCTACTGATGCTCACCTTCGGGCCGGAAAGCGCGATTTCCATCCTTGGCCGATTTTTAATTTATGCGGCGTACTTCGCCTGGTTTGAATCCTCGCCCTGGCAGGCCACCCCGGGGAAGCGTATTTTTAAGATTTATGTGGCTCGGCAGGGCGGCACGAAACTCACCCCCGCACAGGCGCTGGAGCGGTTTTTGGTGTTCATGGTCTTTACCTTCCCCGCGCAACTGAGTATGCTCTCCCAAGATACAGCGGCCCTGCTCACCGTCTGGATTTTTCTCATCTGGCTGATGCCGATTCTGGCTACCCAAGAGCGCACTGGCGTGCATGATATGGTCTGCCGCACACGGGTATGGATTGGGGTGAAAGCGGAAAAATAAGGATAGCAGTGATGGAACAGGCACACTTAAGCAAAATGGCCGCTGACGGCCGGGCAGCGTACCGATTGGTGGCCGCACTTCCCCCCGCACGGCGCAGTGCCGGTCTGATTGCTTGTGCCACGGCACTTGAAGCGGCGCGCGAAGAAATTCTTGTCGCCAACCGTGAAGACTACGCCGCCGCTTCCCATCTGAGCGAGGCATTCAGTGATCGTTTGCTGCTTACGCCCGAGCGGCTACAATCAATGATCGATGCCGTACGGGCAATTGCCGCGCAGAAAGATCCGCTCGACCAAGTGCTCGAACACTGGGTGAATCCAGCCAATGGATTGGCCTTCGATAAAGTCGCCGTGCCACTTGGTGTCATTGCGATGATTTACGAATCCCGCCCCAATGTCACGGTGGATGCAGGCGCGCTTTGCCTGCGCTCGGGCAATGCCGTCATCTTACGCTGCGGTTCGGAGTCAGCGCGCTCGTCGCAACGCATGGTCGAAGCAATGCAGGCGGGGCTGCGTACAGCAGATTTACCCGTGGCGCTGATTCAGATCATCCCCTCGCAGGCGCGCGAAATTGTCGGCCAGTTGCTGCGGATGCATCATGAAATCGACGTGGTCATCCCACGTGGCGGCGCTGGCCTGACCCAGCGCGTGGCCATGGAAAGCCGCGTGCCCACCCTGCTGCATTTGGAAGGCAACTGCCATACCTATATCCATCAGGCGGCCGACCCGGCGATGGCAATTCGAGTGCTGCATAACGCCAAGTTGCGCCGTACAGGCGTGTGTGGCGCCACCGAATCGCTGGTGCTCGACGCCGCGATTGCACCCAGTATTCTTCCGCAGATTGTGGATGATTTGACCGCAGGCGGCTGTGTACTTCATGGCGATGCGATGGCACAGAAAATCGACCAACGGATTCGCGCTGCCAGCGAAAGCGATTGGAGCCGCGAATATCTGGCCGCCGAAATCTCGGTGAAAATTGTGCAGGGCATTGACGAGGCCATTACCCATATCAACCGCTATGGCTCGCACCATACGGATGCAATTATTACCCAGGAGAATGCTGCGGCGCAGCAATTTTTACGGGGGGTGGATAGCGCCATTGTGCTGCATAATGCCTCAACTCAGTTTGCCGATGGCGGCGAGTTCGGGTTTGGTGCCGAAATCGGTATCGCGACCGGAAGGCTCCATGCACGCGGGCCGGTGGGTGCAGCACAACTTACCACCTATAAATATGTGGTGCGCGGCGAGGGCACGGTAAGACCATGATATGTTTCGCGCGATGCGGGATAAACTTATGAGGCGCGTGGGACTGCTTGGCGGCTCATTTAATCCGGCTCATCCCGGGCATCTGCATATCAGCCGCGAGGCCCTCAAACGGCTGCGGCTGGATGAAGTCTGGTGGCTGGTATCACCACAAAATCCGCTCAAGAAAAAAACCGATTTAGCACCCTATGCCACGCGCCTTGAAATGGCGCGAAAGACGGCCACCGACCCCCGCATCCATGTGAGTTCGCTTGAAGGGGAACGGGGGCTTTATTATACCATCGATACGCTGCGTTATTTACTGCGCGGTAACCGTGATACGCAATTCTTCTGGCTGATGGGAGCGGACAATCTTGCCCAGTTTCATCGCTGGAAAGACTGGCGGGCGATTGCTGCGATGCTGCCCATCGTGGTGCTTGACCGCGCGCCCTATGCCTATGCCGCGCTCCATGGTCTTGCCCCCCAACATTTACGGCGCTTCCGCTTACACGCCGCGCGGCAGTTTCTGAAATTCAATGCGCGACTTCCGGCCTGGGCTTATCTCACCATTCCGCGCCACCCGCTCAGTGCCACGTATTTACGAAAAACACTTGGAAAACGCGCATTTCTGATTCATAATGAATCGAGTAATCTTTAAGGGAGATGTTCTATTACGACCGTCAAAGCAAGCCGCAAGAAAAAACCCGCACCCAAGAAAAAAACCGCGCCGCGCAAAACGCCCGCCGCCGGATTATCCCGCAGCAAGAAGGCTGCACTCAGGGAAAAGCCAGTCACCCGCAAAGCCGCTGCTCCGCCCCTCAAAACCGCCGCAACCGAACGCCGCCGCGAAGTGATTATCGGCGCGCTCGACGCACTCAAGGCTGAAGACATCAAAACCCTCAATGTTCAGGATATCTGCAGCTTTGCTGATTATATGATTGTCGCCTCCGGCCGCGGTGCGCGGCATGTGACGTCGCTGGCCAACACGGTGGTGGACGCACTGGAACAGACGGGCGAACGCCATGTCGCCGCCGAAGGTCAAGAAACCGGCGAATGGGTGCTGATTGATGCGGGCAATATTGTGGTACATATTTTCCAGCCCGAAACCCGCACCCATTATAATCTTGAAAAAATGTGGTCGGTGTAAAAGGGCGACCATCCGGTGATTGGATAATCCGTGTATGGAAATTCTCATTGCTGCGGTTGGAAAATCAAAACGAGATGCCGAAGCGGCGCTGGTGGACCACTATCTTCGTCAGACGCGCTGGAAAATCACGCTCCATGAAATTACGGATGCCCCAGCCCGCCTGAGCCGTGAAGCACGGCAAACCCTTGAGGCCGCGAAGATCGAGGCGCTGGTCGGGGCCAGTGACAGGCTCATCACCCTTGATGCGGGCGGCGAGCAAATGACAAGTGAGGCGCTGGCGAACTGTATTACAAACGCGATGGCGGGGCGCAGCAAAAAACTGGTTTTCGCGATTGGTGGGCAGGATGGGCTGGCACCAGCACTTATCAAAAAAGCTACGCATCGCCTCGCCTTCGGGCGCGTTACCTGGCCGCACCGGCTGATGCGCGTCATGCTCGCCGAGCAGATTTTCCGCGCCTATACGATTCACTCCGGCCATCCGTATCATACGGGGCATTAGGTAGAAGGTTTTAGGTTACAGGTTTTAGCTTTTATGATTAAGCTAACAGCCCATTAACTAGACCTACAATCTTTAACCTGTAAGCTATAACCTGTAACCTGTAAGCTATAACCTAAAACCTGTAACCTGTAACCTATAACCAAAACCCATGACCAGCACTCGCCCGAAACCTCTCATTCTTTGTATTCTTGACGGCTGGGGTGAAGCCCCGCCGGACGATCATAACGCCATTGCCCGCGCCGCCACGCCAAACTGGAATCGGCTGCGGCGCGAGTATCCGTCAGGGCTGCTGGATGCGTCCGAAGCCCATGTCGGATTGCCATCCGGGCAGATGGGTAACTCGGAAGTCGGGCATATGAATATCGGCGCCGGGCGCATCGTGCTACAGGATCTGCCACGCATCGACGCGGCAATTGCCGACGGCACAATCGCTAAAACCCGGGCGCTTCAGTCTTTCATAGGCACACTGAAAGAATCCGGTGGAAACTGTCATCTTGTCGGGCTGGTATCCGATGGCGGGGTCCATGCCCACCAATCGCATATCGCCGCCCTCGCACAGATTCTGGTAACTGCTGGAATTCCCGTGCGTATCCATGCACTGCTTGATGGCCGCGATACGCCCCCAAAAAGTGCCCAAGGATTTCTAAAGCGGCTGCAACAAGAATGTCCCGCCGCGGCCAAAATCGTGACCGTCAGTGGCCGCTATTACGCAATGGACCGTGATAAGCGGTGGGAGCGCGTCGCCAAGTATTACGCGACGCTCGTACATGCGGAAGGGGCCCGCTTTGCCGATGCTGAAAGTGCGCTGAACGCCAGCTATGCCGACAGCACAACGGACGAATTCATGCTCCCCGCTGTTATTGGCGATTATACTGGGATAAATAATGGCGATGGGCTGCTCATGGCCAATTTCCGTGCCGACCGTGTTCGCCAGTTGCTCGCTGCGCTGCTTGACCCGCAATTTAACGAATTCCCGCGCCAGGCACGGCCAGATTTCGCCACGACTTTAGGCATGGTCGAGTATAGCGACAAGCTGCGACCACTTATCCAGGCGCTGTTCCCGCCACAGGTTATCACCGAGCATTTCGGGGCGGTGATCGCTTCAGCCGGACTCACACAGCTTCGCATCGCTGAGACTGAGAAATACGCCCATGTGACTTTCTTTTTTAATGGCGGAGAAGAGGCAAAACTTCATGGCGAAACACGTATTCTTATCCCCTCACCCAAAGTCGCGACCTATGATTTACAGCCGGAAATGTCCGCGCCCGAAGTAACAACAGCAATTCTCGAGGCGATCGCTGAAAATCAATTCGATGTCATTATTGTCAATTATGCCAATACCGATATGGTCGGGCATTCGGGTAATATGGCAGCCGCCATGCACGCGGTCGAAGCGGTGGATGCGGCCATTGGTCAGCTTGCTGCCGCAGTCGAAGCCATAGGCGGAGCCATGGTCATTACCGCCGATCACGGCAATGCTGAATGCCTGCATGACGCAGTGGAAGACCAGCCGCACACCGCCCATACGCTCAATCCTGTGCCATTTCTGGTCATTG
>JAJTIB010000204.1 GCA_021300075.1 Rickettsiales bacterium | reverse complement strand
TCGTCATCGATTTTCTATTTCCCTTTTGATAACGACGCTTTGACCGGCGAGGCCCTGACCTCACTGCAAAACCTGATTATCGACATCACCAACCATAAGCCCACCCAGATTGTCATCAACGGCCATGCCGATCGCGCCGGAACGGACGAGTATAATATCAGCCTCTCCGAGCGCCGCGCGCGCTTCATCCTCGACCAGCTTCTGGCCGCCGGCATTGACCCCGGCATGGTCAGCTATCATGCTTATGGGGAACGTTCACCGCAGGTTACCACCGCCAATGGAACGGCCGAACAGGCGAATCGCCGCGCCGAAATTTTCATCGAGTAGCGACCGATGTATTCCTCCGTACTTCTGGCACTCATCGACACCCACCTGCTGATACTGCTGGCGGGCTATCTCATCAGCCTGATCATCGGAGGGCCGCTCAGCTATTATTGTGGACGACCTATCGTTCAGCGTTTGCATCGCTTGCTTGCGCGGGTGGGGGAAAAACTCAATCAGCGCAACATTGCCACCCGCGTCTGGCGCGGGGTGATTTTGACTGGCCTGTTACTGGTGTCGTGCCTTGCGTTGGGCATGGCGATCAGTACGAGCGAAGTGGCGGCGATGCTGCTCGCGATTTTCACCGGTATCCAATACCAGCTCTGGTTTGCATTCCGCGCCTTGCGTGCGGCAACGCATGAGGATGATGCACGATTGCAGCAATACGCTGCCGCCATGACCACACCGCCACAAACCGGGCTTGATTATCATGGCACGCTCAGAATTATTCTCGCGGAAATGGCCGAGCATTTTACGGTGCTGCTGGTAGGTGGTGCATTCTGGTTTGCGCTGCTTGGACCCCCAGGCTGGCTCATCTATCTGACGCTCGCTGCTTGTGCCCGCTATTTCCCCGCCCAGGAAGACAACTGGCGCGCCTTTGGCTGGGCGTCATCGCGCCTATTCCGACTGATGCACATCCCTCCCTCTTTTCTGGCGGCCGGCATTTTGATTTCGGCTGCACTGCTGGTACCCGGCACGGCGCCGAGGGCAGCGCTGCGGGCTTACCTCCGCGCGACCGAGGCCGCCTATCTTCACCTCACCGCCGCCCTGCTTGGCATCACACTGGGCGGACCTTACTTACGCGCCGACAAGGCCATCCAAGCGCCCTGGATTGGCGAGGGCCGCGCCCAGATCGAACCGGGCGCGCTACTCAGAATGTTGCTGGTCTATGGCGCCGCCCTGACGACGTTTTTCATTATCCTGTTGTTTATCATCGTTTTATAGATATGCGCGGCGTGCATAATGCACCCTTTATGTTCTGCGACCGTCACACAATCTTCATGAATCTCAAGCTGTTTACGCAGCCACTCTCGGGTAGAATGGGGTATGTCATTACAAGGTTAGAAGATGCCGACGAGCGCGACGCAATCACTCAATACCGTACCGGACAACGCTCTGGCGAATGATACTGCCTTGCCGCCAACGTCGCGGCCGACTTCAGGCATGAACCCGTTGCATTCCAAAACTGAATCAACCTTAGCGCCCACCTCCGAATTCACTCGCCTGTTCCTGCTGGGCTGGATTGTGCGCTATATTTTCCGAGGCGGCAGTAAAGAGGCGTTTGATTCGGGCGCACTTGCATTCATTCGCCGACCCATGGCACGGCTGATTGAATCCAAGGCTTTTAAAGAGACAGACAAGATCAATGCCATCCTCAAAACCGCTGGCGACGAAATTAAAGCGCTCACACCGGCTTTTCACTCTGTCGCAAGCGATACCGAGCGCGCCGCCCCCTGGTTTCGGGGTATTTTTCGTGCCGAGAAAGGACTAACCGAACCGCAGTGGAATGCCGCACAATCGCTACAGAAGAAATTGCGCCCCGTCCTCAGGAAATGGCGAGGGGATGAGAAAGAAACCGCCCATATTCTTAAAGAAGCCATCACGGCTGACGGTAAACCGGTTGCTGACGCCGGACTGTTCAAGACCATCAGCACGGCCATGGGCAATAGGGCCTATAGCCTCTCTCTTGGGGTTGGCAGTACTGTTTTGAGCCTGACCTACAGCGCGATGGTCCGGCGCGACATCCGCAACATGTTCAGCGAAGCAGTGGCTTATGAAAAAGGTATCAGCCCCGATCAGGTAAAATTCAGCGATATTGCGGCCAGCGATAACCGCATCATCCAGCGCACGGTGCATAATTACCGACTTAAGCTCGCCCAGCGTCTGGGCACAGATGCACTGTTCTTCGCCGCCGCCCCGCTTAAATCCGAAGGCATCACCGATGCCCTCCTCGGCGTCAAAGGCGTGCAGATTTTCGCCGAAACCTGGAAACGCACACCGACCCTTTTTGAAGATATCGTAACGCTGGTGAATAACACAATCAACCCGCGTAATGGCCTTGGCCAGCCGCTGAAAGTGGGAGAGGTATTTGACCTTTATCAACACTATACCGAGCAGTTCTCCCCGCATAAAATGTTTCATAATGTGCTTGAGCGCGGCTCGGGCGAGGGTGCGGTCTGGGCAGAAAGCCAGCCGATTTTCCAGCGTATCACGCAATTGATGAACCTGACCTACGCCTATAAACACCCAACTATTCTGGATGCCGCAGGACAAACCGTCGCTCAGGCAAATTTCCCGCTACCAAAACTTATTTATCTGCTCGGCCATGATTTGATTGATCCGCGCGAGCCGGCACGCACCCTCACCTATCTCGAGGTCGCCAACCGCTACGGCATGGAAGAAGTGCGGGAGATGGAAGCGATGCTGAAAGCCGGCGCACACTTGGAAGATGTGCTGAGGAAATACCCCGCCGCCCGCCGTCCCATGCGTGA
>JAJTIB010000048.1 GCA_021300075.1 Rickettsiales bacterium | reverse complement strand
GCAGATTGAACAACTCTTTCTTAAGCAGCGTCACTTGAGCATGAAGCTCATCTGTCGTCTTGCCGATCAAATCATTTTTAACTGTCTCTTTTTTCTTTGCCATATACCCCACCCCTATCCTTCTACCCGGGCTACAAATTTCGTTTTTACCGGCAGCTTGGCCGACGCACGGTCAAAGGCTTCACGGGCGACCTGCTCGGGCACACCATCAATCTCAAACATGATGCGGCCCGGCTCAACGCGTGCCGCCCAATACTCAACCGAACCCTTACCCGATCCCATGCGAACTTCCGCGGGTTTGCGTGAAATCGGCACATCCGGAAAAATGCGAATCCACATCCGCCCCACACGCTTTACATGGCGCGAAATCGCTCGCCGTGCAGCTTCAATCTGACGAGCAGTAATCCGCTCTGGCTGCATGGCTTTGAGTCCATACTGCCCGAACGCCAGCGAGTAGCCACCTTTGGCCGCACCGCTGATACGCCCCTTATGGGCTTTTCTGAACTTCGTTTTTTTCGGTTGCATCATATGCGTTACTCGTTACCCGTTGGTCGTTACATTCCTACTAAGACGCCTGCCCGAACGACGTAGTCGTCGTCGGCATGCGACCCAATTCCTGATCTTTCAAAATCTCGCCTTTGCAGACCCAGACCTTCACACCAATGATGCCGTAGGTCGTGAGGGCGGTTGCAGTACCATAATCCACATCCGCACGCAAGGTATGAAGTGGCACGCGACCTTCGCGGTACCATTCCATGCGCGCAATCTCGGCCCCACCCAGACGCCCCGAGACGTTGATGCGGATGCCTTCAGCGCCCATTCTGAGGGCCGACTGCACCGCGCGTTTCATCGCACGGCGGAAAGCAATGCGGCGCTCCAGCTGCTGAGCAACTCCCTCGGCAATCAGGTTGGCATCAAGTTCGGGCTTACGAATCTCGATGATGTTAATATGCACTTCGTCTTTGGTGAAACGCTGCAGATCCTGACGGATTTTATCAATGTCCGCGCCCTTTTTGCCAATCACGACACCCGGCCGCGCCGAGTGAATCGAAACATAGCATTTTTTGCTCGGACGCTCGATGACGATTTTGCTAATGCCCGCCTGTCCAAGTTTGGCCTTCACATATTTACGGATTTTGAGATCCTCATGCAGTTTATCGGCATAATCATCGCCAGCAAACCAGCGTGAATCCCAGGTTTTATTGATCCCCAGACGCAGCGAGATTGGATTGACCTTCTGACCCATATTACGCTCCCTGGCTTTCACGCACCACGATGGTCAGGTGCGAGTACGGTTTCAAAATCTGTGCGCCACGGCCACGCGCGCGCGCATGAAACCGCTTCATGGTGATGCTTTTACCGACCCATGCTTCCTTAACCACCAACGCATCGACATTGAGGTTATGGTTGTTTTCAGCATTGGCAATCGCTGATTGGAGCGCTTTTTTAACATCAAGCGCGATGCGCTTGTTACTGAAGGTGAGCTGCGTCAGCGCGTCCTGCACTTTGAGGCCACGAATCATCTCAGCGACGAGATTCAGTTTAATCGGCGAGGTGCGAAGATTACGCAGAATTGCCCGCGCCTCATTCGCCTCCAGACTCCGTTTTCTTGCAGTTTTACTCATGACGTGCCTCTTCTTTATTTCTTATCGCCACCGGCGGCGGCCGCGGCTTTGTTGTTGCTGCCATGGCCCTGGAACAGACGGGTCGGCGCAAATTCGCCGAACTTATGGCCGATCATTTCTTCTGACACAAGAACGGGAATGAATTTCTTGCCGTTATAAACGCCAAAGGTCAGCCCAACGAATTGCGGCAGAATGGTCGAGCGGCGAGACCAGATTTTGATCACCGCATTGCGTCCCGATTTGCGCGCGACTTCTGCTTTCTTGAGCAGATAGCCATCGACAAACGGACCTTTCCATACTGAACGTGCCATAATCTTTCTCCCTTTGGATGACTCGATGCCAGATGATGAGATGATCGGTGTAGAGCAGCTTCACGGATCATCGATTATCTAGTTATCTATCATCGCTCCTTTCTTTACGACTGCACCTTACCCTTCGCTTTATGACGCGAACGGATAATGAGTTTGTTAACGCGTTTCGGACTGCGGGTTTTCGTGCCCTTGGCCCCCTGACCCCATGGCGATACCGGATGGCGGCCGCCTGAGGTTTTACCTTCGCCGCCACCATGCGGGTGATCGACCGGATTCATCGCGACTCCGCGCACATGCGGACGCTTGCCCTTCCAGCGATTACGTCCAGCCTTGCCGATGACTTCGTTCTGGTGATCGGGATTTGATACCGCACCAATCGTCGCCATACAGGACGCCGGAACCATCCTAAGTTCGCCTGAGCGGAGCTTCAGCTGTGCGTAGCCCGAGTCTTTACCAACAAGCTGCACATAGGCGCCGGCGGAACGACCAATCTGACCACCTTTGCCCGGCTTCATCTCGACGTTGTGCACGATCGTGCCAATCGGGATATTCTTAAGCGGCATCGCATTACCCGGCTTGATGTCAGCGCGTTCACCCGAAATTACACTGTCACCCACACTCAAACGCTGCGGTGCAAGAATGTAGCTGAGCACCCCATCCTGATATTTAATGAGCGCAATAAAGGCAGAGCGGTTGGGGTCATATTCCAAACGCTCCACTGTTGCCGGCACATCAAAGCGGTTACGCTTGAAATCAATCACACGGTAAGCGCGCTTATGCCCGCCCCCTTTTTGCCAGCTCGTGACCCGGCCCATATTGTTGCGCCCGCCGGTGCCGCTCTTTGACTCGACCAGTGTTTTCACCGGCTTGCCTTTGAACAGGTCTGAACGGTCGATCAATACCAGCTGGCGCTGGCTTGGGGTCGTCGGGTTAAAATGTTTCAGTGCCATGGGTTTCTCCCTTGCTTCCTAACGCTGGCCTGCGGCCACATCGATGTTTTGTCCGGCTGCAAGTGTCACGACCGCCTTGCGGTAATCCTGACGCTGGCCGACCTGCCCACGGAAACGCTTCACCTTGCCTTCCACATTCAGGGTATTAACTTTTGTCACTTCCACGCCGAAAATTGCCTCAACCGCGTCTTTGACATCTTTCTTGTTCGCGTCGCGGCTGATTTCAAATACCACTTTGTTATGTTCCGCACCGCGCGTGGTTTTCTCCGTCACAAGCGGACGCAGAATCACGTCGTAAAGACGCGCTTCAACTGCACCGCCTTTGGTGGTTTTTTTCTCGGTCTTGGCTTTAGCCTTAGCCGGAGCCTTAACGGGTTTTTCTTTTTTGCTCTTCATCAGAGAAATCATGCGAGCCTCGCTTGCAGCGCCAATGCTGCTTCCTTGGTGAGCACCAGTTCCTTGTGGCGCAGGATGTCATACACATTCGCGCCCTGAGTCGGCAGCACATCCACACCCACCAGGTTGCGTGCAGCCTTAGCGAAGACTTCATCCAGCTTCTCGCCACCGATGATAAGGGGCTTGGTGAGGCCGAGTTTCTTAAAATTCGCGGCCATGGTTTTAGTTTTCGCCGCCTTCACCGCCAGAGAATCCACCACAATCAGTTTCCCTTCCGCCTGCTTGGCCGAGAGCGCGTGGCGCATCCCGAGTTTGCGGACTTT
>JAJTIB010000134.1 GCA_021300075.1 Rickettsiales bacterium | reverse complement strand
GGCGCGCAGGATAAAAAGCGCGGCAAAATTTTCACCAAAATCATCCGTGAGATTATGGTGGCGGCCAAGTCCGGCGCGCCGGAGATTCAGAAAAACCCGAAGTTACGCGCCGCGGTGATGAAGGCTCGGGCGGAAAACATGCCCAAAGACAAAATCGAGGCCGCAATCGCCAAAGGCGCAGGGCTTGGGGAGAATGAACATTACGAAGCCGTGCGTTACGAAGGTTACGGCGCGGCTGGCGTCGCGGTGATTGTCGAGGCGCTGACCGATAACCGCAACCGCACAGCCGCAGAAATGCGCAGCGCCTTCCTGAAATATGGGGGTTCGCTTGGGGAAACCGGCTCGGTCGGGTTCATGTTTGAACATGTGGGGCTGATGGAATACCCCACCGCGCAGATTCTGGAAGAAGCCATGTTAGACGCCGCGATTGAGGCGGGCGCTGAGAATGTGGAAACGGCCGATGGCCGCCATAGCATCACCACCGCGCTTTCTTCCTTTGCCGCAGTGCGGGATGCGCTCGCCCAGCGCTTTGGCGACCCGCTCAGCGCCAAGCTGATCTGGCGTGCAAAAATTTCTGCGTCCGCTGCAGGCGAAGAGGCGAAAAAAATCCTCGCCCTTATTGAGGCGCTTGAAGATCATGACGACGTGCAGGAGGTCTTCACCAATATCGAAATCTCGGCGGATGAATTACAGAAACTGAGTGCGTGAGTGTTGGATGGGGATGTTCTGCCCCTTTCTCACTTTGGAATTTCCGCGCAAGCGGGAGTCCCGTACTTTGTTTCTTGGCGGCGCCGACGCGCCACGCTGGATTCCTGCCTTCGCAGGAATGACAAGAGGCAGGGGTTGGGCGTATGCGGGATTGTCTTCTAAGTTGTCATACCAGCGAAAGCTGGTATCCAGTCTTCCTGAACAAAAATTCTGAGGCGCCGACGCGCCACGCTGGATTCCTGCCTTCGCAGGAATGACAAGAGGAGAGGCCGACCGCAATGACCAACCAAAGGATCCACCATGCGCCGGATTATCGGTATTGACCCCGGCCTCACCCGCACTGGCTGGGGCGTGATTATCAGTGACGGATCGCGGCTGCAGTTTGTTGGCTGCGGGACGATTGCGGCGTCTGACAGCACCATGCCGCTGGCCGCGCGGCTGCTGCGCCTGCATGAGGGATTGGAAAAGGTCTTGAGCGAACACTCGCCCACCGAAGCGGCGATGGAAGAGACGTTTGCCACCGCCAACGGCGCATCGACCTTGAAGCTGGGTCAGGCGCGCGGCGCGCTGATGCTGACGCTTGCCCAGGCCGGATTGAGCGTGGCGGAATATGCCACCCGCACGGTGAAAAAATCACTCGTGGGAACGGGCAGGGCAGAAAAACATCAGGTGGCGGAGATGGTGTCGCTGCTGCTGCCGCCTGCCCGGCAGGCGCTTATGGGCGAGAAACATGATGCGAGCGACGCGCTGGCCATTGCCATCTGCCACGCGCATCACAGGTAGCTGTGAGCCGTGAGCGGCGAGGTTTTAGCGCTTACTGTACAAGAGGAAAACTCTTGCCACATACTCAGGAAAGCTGAAACCTCAAGGCTCACAACTCTCGGCTTCGTCCTGTGCATCACTCGCACGAGGCACTAGGCAAGGGGCAAGGGGCGCGCTATAACCGCGCCATGATCGGCAAACTGACCGGACGGCTTGATTCCATCGCAGACGACCATGTGCTTATTGATGTGCAGGGCGTGGGGTATGTGGCGTTCGCCAGCCAGCGTACACTCAGGATGATGCCGGAGACGGGCGGCATGGTGAGCCTCATCATCGAAACCCATGTGCGCGAAGATCATATCCATCTTTATGGTTTCGCAAATGCCGAGGAGCGCGACTGGTTCAAGATTCTCACCACCGTGCAGGGGGTGGGGGTGAAAATGGCCATGGCGATTCTCGGGGTGTTCGCGCCGGAGCAGTTGCTGAATACCATCGCCGCGCAGGATAAAAAAGCACTCACGACGGTGAGCGGGGTGGGGCCGAAACTTGCGGAGCGTATTGTCACCGAACTCAAATCCACCGTCGGTAAAATGACCGGCGGCAGGGTGATGCCGGTCGTGGCGGCCGGGAAAACTCCCGCTAAAAAAGCGCCCTCCAGCCTGGGGGAGGATGCGGTCTCGGCGCTGGTGCATCTGGGCTATCCGCGCACGGAGGCCTTTACGGCCGTGGCGCGCCAGCTGCAGGCACAGCCCGAGGCGAAGCTTGATCAGCTGATTCGTGATAGTCTGAAGGAGCTGGCCGCGTGAAGCCCGCCACATCGCTTGTGACCGGCGCGCGGCAGGAGCAGGACGCGGTGGAAACCAGCCTGCGCCCGCAGATGCTGGATGATTTCACCGGCCAGCCTCAGGCGGTGGAAAATCTGCGCGTATTTATTGCAGCGGCCAGAGCGCGCGGTGAGGCGCTTGATCACAGCTTGCTTTACGGCCCGCCGGGCTTAGGCAAAACCACTCTCGCCCAGATCATCGCGCGCGAGCTCGGGGTGAGTTTCCGCGCCACCTCCGGCCCGCTATTGACCCGGGCGGGGGACTTGGCCGCGATTCTCACCAATCTTCAGGCGAATGACGTGTTGTTCATTGACGAAATCCACCGCCTCAATGCGGCGGTGGAGGAAGTGCTCTATCCCGCCATGGAAGACTATAAGCTCGACGTGATTATTGGCGAAGGCCCTTCGGCGCGCACGGTGCGGATAGATTTACCGCCGTTCACGCTCGTAGGCGCGACGACGCGGCTCGGGCTGCTCACCGGCCCCTTGCGCGACCGGTTTGGCATTCC
>JAJTIB010000042.1 GCA_021300075.1 Rickettsiales bacterium | reverse complement strand
TTGTTTCAGGAAGAAACTCCACTTCTCGAAGAACATATTGATAGTGGGCTGAAGGATTTTCTGAATAGCTACAAGTCACCGCATACTGCCGGTAACACGGAGCGCGATGGGCTGTATCAGCGTTACACGCTTGACCTTGCTCATCCTCTCCCTGAATTTGATCACACTCTGGCCAAAGCCTACCGCGCCTCGGATCAATCCGTTACCACCCGTAACCTCTATGCCATGGTACTGGCTAACCATCTTCCATACCGCACCAAAACAATCGAAGATCTGCTGGAGTTGCAGCATCCCAACCTGACATCGCTGATTGCCAGCGGCGTGTGTCACATCAGTCTTCTGGGGGAATTTCGTCAGGTGCTTCTCCTGGAGCGGCCAATAGGCCCCAGCCTGAGCGAGATCCGAAAAACACAGCCTCGCCTGCATGAACATCTGGTCGTTGACCATATTCTGCAGCCGCTATGCAAAGTGCTCGTCGCTCTCAATGAGAGGCAAATTATACATGGCGCCATTCATCCCGACCGGATTTATCTCAAAAAAGAACTCATACTCGGTGAATGTGTATCCGCACCTGGTGGCTATTTGCAGGCACATCTTTACGAACCTCTTGAACGTATGATGACCGATCCATCGAGCAAGGGAGTGGGTGATGAAAAAACAGATGTCTATGCCGTGGGTATTCTTGCCTATGAGCTTTTGTACGGCATGGATCGATTCAAAACGATGACCAGAGAAGAATTCATCCGCATGGCCCTAACCATGGGCACGTATAATGTGCTGGTGAATAATCTCGAAGTTTCAGAGAATTTTCAGGACTTCTTCCGCGGGATTCTGAATGACGATCCGGGTGAACGCTGGAGCGTGAGTCAGCTTGCAAGCTGGGTGGGCGGCAAGCGTTACAATATGATTGCCCCCCCTACCCCGCGCGAGGCTGTTCGCCCCATTCGGTTTAACAAGGAAGATTATTTCAGTCGCCGAGCGCTGGCCAATGCCATCCACCAGCAATGGCGGGGGGCGATCAAAGAGATTTTCTCCCTCAAAATTGATCGCTGGTGCGAAATGAGTATGCACCGCCCCGATCTGGCAGAAAAGATATCTCGGGTGCAACGTCTGGGGGGAGAAAACGCCAAGGAAACCCAGAATTACGACGCATTGACCCGGCTGATCTCGATTCTGGATCCGATGGGTCCCATCCGTACCCTAAATTTTTCCATGCGCGTGGAGGGAATCGGCATGAAACTGGCCGATCTGATCCATCAGGGCAAGGCGAAGGAAATGCGCGAAGTCATTGATATAATTTTGAATGATCTGCCAACCTACTGGTCGGCATTGACCGAAGAACAGCCAGCCCCCCATATTTCACGCCAGATCTGGCTGCTGCAACGGGCGCGGAATTACATCAAGCTGAAATCGCTCGGGTTTGGCGTTGAGCGCGCACTCTATGACTTGAACCCCACCCTGCCCTGTCAGTCGGAACTGGTCAAAAAATATCACATCACTAACCTCCCCGATTTGATGCGTACCCTCGACGCACTTGCCTCGAGTATTGGCGGACAGCAAACCTTTGTGGATCGCCATCTCACGGGATTCATTGCCAGCAAACTGGAAATGAGCAAGGAAGTGAAGCTGGATGAACTGAGCAATATTCCGGAATTGGCCAGTAATCCCGAACCGATTGCGCTGCGCTTATTGGTAAAATCCCAACAGAAATCGGGGAAAATACCACTCACCGGGCTTACGGCCTGGGTGGGGATTCGCATCGAATTGATTATGAACGCAGTGCATAACCGAGTGATTCGTAAGAGGCTTCTAATGCAGCTTAAGCAAACTGCGCTTGGAGGTTCTATCAATGAATTACTGACCATCCTCGCCAACCGCGAAATGGTGACCAGAGATCAGGAAGGTTTCTCACTTGCCATCAGCCTATTTGCCGTTAACAAGAAACGAATTGAAAAGCTACAGGACGACACGATAGTGAATATTTACGCCCAGAGTCTGGGCGGGCTTATCGCCACCACACTGGGTTATGCTATTCTAAGTGTTGCGGGCTATCTAACGCTCAGCCATGTTATGGGTTGGTAGTATGGCAAAAACGGCTAACAGTAATTCCGCAAAATCGCCCGAAGGCAAAGTAAAAAAGCGCTCCAGCGGCCTCAAAGTTCTGGTATTCATAACGCTTATCTCCGTCATGATGGTGGTGCTGAAAATGGGGGTGATATTCTGTATACTGGCGCTGCTGCCTGCCATCGTTGCCCACTATGTTGACCAGACGCCGACACGTTACATCTTCCACACCGTCCTGTCTTGCAATCTGGCAGCGGTACTTCCATTTTTGGGGCAAATCCTCAGCAACCCCTCAAGCGATGCCGAAGTACTGGCCGTCATGTCGCGGGGTATTAACTGGCTGATTATTTATAGCGCCGCCGGATTTGGCTGGATACTTGTTTTTTCTGCGCCGGCAGCGGCTAAAAGCTTTATCAACATGCTGCATAAACGGCAGATCAATAAGTTGGATCAAACCCAGCGCCGGATCCTTGCACAATGGGGGAAGGAAGTGGAGTTGTTTCATGCGAAAGAAATGAATTCGCCCTTGAATGCTAAGCCTGTGCTAAAGTCTTCGGAGAATAGCGGGTAATCCATCCGCCACCCAGCACGCGATCTTCTTCATACACCACACATGCCTGACCGGGGGCGATGCCCTCGTAGGGCTTTGTCAGGGCAATGGTCGCCTCAGCAGTCGCTGTCGCAACAATTTCTGCCGCTACAGGTATCTGCATCGAGCGCATTTTTACCATCACTGCGCGGGGCATATCCGGTAATTTTTCCTCGAGCCAGTTGAGATCCTTGATGGTAAAGCTGCGGTGCGCCAGGGCTGCTTTGGGACCGACAATGACGCGGTTCTGCTCGGCATCAAGCCGAATGACAAATAACGGCTCGCCACCGCCAATACCCAACCCCTTACGCTGACCAACCGTGTAATGAATAATACCCTGATGCGCGCCAAGAACTCTGCCATCCACATGAAGAATCTCACCGGGGGAAGCCGCCCCGGGGCGCAATTTTTCAATCACCTTTGCATAGCCACCCGTGGGGACGAAACAGATATCCTGACTATCGGGCTTTTCGGCGGTGGGCAAATCATAACGCGCTGCCAGTGCGCGGGTTTCATTTTTAGTGAGCGCGCCCAGCGGAAAACGTAAAAAATCAAGCTGCGCTTGCGTGGTTGCAAATAAGAAATAACTCTGGTCTTTGTCAGGGTCGATCCCGCGCTGCATAAGTGCACGACCATCTGCCCCGACAAGTCGCTGCACATAATGGCCTGTGGCCATGCAGTCAGCGTTCAGATCACGCGCGGTTTCGAGCAGATCCTTGAACTTGACGGACTGATTGCAGCGCACGCAGGGAATCGGCGTCGCGCCGCTCAAATACGTTTCGACGAAATCCTCCATCACCGCATCCTTGAACCTCGATTCGTAATTAAGCACATAATGCGGGATGCCGAGTCGCTCCGCCACGCGTCGCGCATCCTGAATGTCTTGACCGGCGCAGCAGGCGCCCTTTTTGCCTAAGGCTGCACCATAATCATAAAGCTGTAGCGTAATGCCGACTACGTCGTAGCCCTGCTCATGGAGCAGAGCCGCCACGACCGACGAATCGACACCGCCCGACATGGCAACCACCACACGCGTCTGGCCTTCCGGCTTATCAAATCCCATGGAATTCATAGGCGCTATGTAGCCCGGACGCCCCCTCCGGTCAACTTATGCACAGCAGGTGCTAAGTCTTCTCGACACTGCCTTTGACGCGCGAGGCCAGCGACGCATTGATAAACATATCAATATCACCGTCGAGCACAGCCTGTGTACTGCTGGTTTCTGCGCCCGTACGCAGGTCTTTCACCATCTGATAGGGGTGCAGAACGTAAGAACGAATCTGATGCCCCCAGGCATTATCGGTCTTTTGCGCGTTGAGGGCGGAGGTCGCCGCTTCTTTTTTCTGCAACTCAAGTTCATACAGCCTTGCCCGCAACATATTCCAGGCCTCGGCTCGGTTCTGGTGTTGACTGCGCTGATTCTGGCAGGCGACGGTGACATTGGTCGGGATATGGGTAAGGCGCACAGCGGATTCAACCTTGTTCACGTTCTGCCCTCCCGCACCACTGCTTCTGAACGTATCCACCCGCACGTCTTTTTCCTCGATGACGATATTGATGTTTTCATCCACCTCAGGGTAAACCCAGGCACTCGCAAAACTCGCATGGCGGCGGGCGTTGGAATCAAAAGGCGAGATACGCCCCAGCCGATGGACGCCGGATTCAGTCTTGGCCCAACCATACGCATTCAGCCCCTCAATGCGTAAAGTGGCCGATTTAATGCCGGCTTCTTCGCCTGATTGCTCATCAACGATTTCGACCTTGAAGCCGCGCCGCTCGGCCCAACGCAGATACATGCGAAAGAGCATGAACGCCCAGTCCTGACTCTCCGTGCCGCCTGCGCCCGGGTGAATTTCAATGAAGCAGTTATTCCCATCCGCCTCGCCGCTGAGCAGGCTTTCGAGTTCGAGCTGGGCGACTTCTTCGGCCACCCTCTTCAACTGGGTCATGGATTCGGCGATGAGCGCCGCGTCATTCTCGGCGCTCGCGAGTTCAATCATGCCCAGCGCGTCGTTCTTCTCGCGCTCCATACGTTCATACGTGCTGATGAGATGGTCAACGCGACGGCGCTCCTTAAGCAGTTTTTGCGCTTCGGCTTGATTGTTCCACAAATTGGGGTCTTCGGCACGGGTATTTAATTCGGTCGCGTGTTCGACGAGGTTTTCCCAGTCAAAGACACCTCCTCAGCACAGCCTGCGAGGCGTCGATCTTTTCTTTAAGGGTGAGCGCGTCTGGGTGCATGGGGTCTCAAGACTCGGGCTAGGGATTTGAGGGAGAAATAATAAGTGAAAATCCATCCTTTAGTCGAGTGAATTCTTAACCAATATAACTTCTTCCCCCTGAATCTCAAATCCCGAAACCTACATTTCAACCTAATACAGACCGCCCGTGCCCTGGCTTGTTTCCGAATCCGGGTCAAACCCCTGCTCCAGACCAGGGGGCGGATTTTCAAGCGGGCGCTGGGGAATCTGATAGGGCGCCATTTCGCCAGGTGCGGGGGCATAAACCGTACCCTCGACTGGCTGGGTGGTCAGGCGTTCCGGCGCGTAGGGATCGAAACCCTCATCCACCGCTTCCTCCGGCACAACCATTTCCAGACGATCTTTCAGCTCCTCTTCCAGCTCGTTCTGCGGCTTGAAAATTGTTCCTCCCACCAGAAACGCTTCGTCAATAATTTGCGCCGGATCCGCTGCTTCACCCTCGAATAATGGCTGTCCGGTATAGCGGTTGACGGGGACACGACGAATATCGGACGGCACGCGAAAATCATTGCTGGTGATACGTTTTGAGGCGAGCGCCTGTTCCAGAAAACGGGTGAATCCCTCAATCGCGACACGGCCGCCGGTTTCAAGGCCGCCCATGGGACGCGGCGTGTCAAACCCGATATAGGTCCCAATCACCAGATCTGGCGTAAAACCGATAAACCAGGTATCGCGTGATTGATTCGTTGTACCGGTTTTTCCCGCCACCGGAATACCAAGTTTTTTTGCCGCTGTGCCTGTGCCGCGCCGGATAACGCCTTCGAGGATTGAAGTCATCTGATAAGCCACACGCGGGTCGAGTACCATTTCGCGGTCATCCGGCATGACGGGGGGAATGGTGCTGGGGTCGGTATTGATGTCGGTTTTGCAAAGCTCACACAGTCTGGTATCGCGGCGAAAAATCGTCGTCCCGTTCCGATCATCTATACGTTCAATAAACCATGGCGAAACGCGCCGTCCGCCATTGGCAATCATTGCATAGGCATTGGTAAGTTGCAGCAGAGTGGTTTCCTTAGAACCAAGCACCATCGAATAATCAGGTTTAACCTCCGCATCATAAATCCCAAGACGCTGCGCCACCCGCTTGATGCGGTTAATCCCCAGCATCTGGGCAATACGCACCGTCATGGTATTGCGCGATTTTTCAAGCCCCATCCTGAGGGTCGTTGGACCCAGATAGGAACCCTCATAATTTTTCGGTCGCCAGAGCGGCTGATTGGGGCCCTGCGCCATCTCAACGGGAGCATCGAGAATAATCGAGGTCGGGCTGAACCCATTCTCAAGCGCCGTCAGGTAGACCAACGGCTTGAAGACGGAGCCCGGTTGCCGCCGCGCTTGGGTGGCACGGTTGAATTCCGACCCTGCATAGGAATAGCCGCCACTCATCGCCAACACTTTACCAGTATGCGGGTCCATTACCACCAGCGCGCCGTTCACTTTCGGAATCTGCAAGAGTCGATATGTGGTTTTTTTCGTATCCACTGGATCGACCAGTAGCACATCCCCTACCTTGACAACGTCGGAGGCGGCACGGGGAACGGCGCCAAGCTGAATGTCAGAAATCTGACGCTGCGCCCATTGCATTTCACTAAAAGGCAATTCTGCAGCTCCCTTTCCCATCACCCCGATTTTTGCGACCTTTGGCTCAACCGCCAGCACCACGGCCAGCGCCTGATTTTCATAAAGAGGTATTTCTTTTTCTGCCCGAAGTTTTGTCAAGGCAGGCTCCCATGCGTTCAAGTCCTCTTCCATACGCGCGATGGGACCACGATAACCGTGCCGTCGATCATAAAGTGTCAGCGCATGGCGCAAGGCACGGTCTGCCATAACCTGAAAGGCAGGATCGAGTGTGGTCTTAACAAAAAGCCCACCCTCATAGAGCACATCATGTCCATACATTTCGCGCAAATTACGGCGAACTTCCTCCGCAAAAAAATCGGCGCGCGCGATCTCCTCTGTTGCGCGGACATTGATAATAATCGGCAGCGCCTGCGCGCGCCTTGCTTCTTCCTGAGTAACAAATCCTTCCTCTGCCATGCGCGAAATCACGTAATTCCGTCGCTCCAGGGCGGGGGCGTAGTTTTTGGCCGGGTCGTAATAAGCCGGGGCTTTGGGCAAGGCCGCAAGCAGCGCCATTTCTTCAATCGTCAACGCCTCCAGCGACTTATTGAAATAATTGAGAGCAGCGGCAGCCACGCCGTAGGTTCCCTGCCCCAGATAAATCTGATTGAGATAAAGTTCGAGAATCTTCTCTTTCGAATAAAGGTTGGAAATGCGGTAAGCGAGAATCGCCTCTTTAAATTTACGCTCAAAGGATTTTTCCGAGGTCAGCAGAAAATTCTTGACCACCTGCTGCGTGATGGTCGAGCCGCCTACCATCGACTTGCCGGAGCCATAATTCATCACGTTTTCGCTGATAGCACGTAAAGTGGCCAGAAAATCGATGCCCTGATGCTGGTAAAAATTACTGTCTTCAACCGCGATGAATGCCTGCTGCAGCTTTACTGGAATGGCAGAAAGCGGAAGAAAAAAACGCTTTTCCGTAGCATATTCGGCCAGCAATTTACTGTTGTTTGCGTAGAGCCGGGTAACCACTGGCGGATCATAATTGGCCAATTGATCAACGCTGGGAAGGTCGCTGACATAACTTTGGATAATGAGCGCGAATGCAATCGCCGCCGCCAGCAGGCTGGTGAATCCCGCAACAAATAAGGCGGCCAGAATACGTAAAAATCTGGAACGTCTGCGGGGTTTTCTCAGGCGCGAGGTCATAACGGGCGTAAGTAGCAGGTTTCATGCCCCGCTTCAAACAGCAATCGCCGCTCGGGTCACCGCGACGATGTAGGCCAGCGTCGCCTCATCAAGATACGGGTGCATCGGCAAGCTGAATACCCGCGCCGCCGCATCTTCCGAAACAGTCAGTGCGCCACCAGTTGCGGTCGGGAAATGGCGATAGGCTGTCTGCTGATGCAGCGGCTTGGGGTAA
>JAJTIB010000166.1 GCA_021300075.1 Rickettsiales bacterium | reverse complement strand
ACTTACGGTCGGCATTGGTGGCGCATCTGGAAAATGGCTGTTCGCACCCGCTGGAGCGCGGTGTGGGACCTGCGCGGCTCAGCTCTGGCCTATCTGTGTGTAACCAGACGTCGCCATATATTCCGCGGCCACCCGAAGCCAATGCCAAAACTTGACCAGTTCCAGCGGCAACTCGCGTTGCCGTCCCTGCCCTGTCCCGTTCTGTGGACGACGCACATCAATGAAGCCCGCGCTCGCGCCCTTATTCCCGATGATCTGCGCGTATTGGTCTTTGCCCCCTCAGCAAACTGGCCACCCAAGCAATGGCCAATGGAGCATTTCATCACTCTGGCGCAGCAATTGCTTAAAGGCTCATATCACGGTTATCGCCCGATGATTATCACTGCCGCCCATGAGCGCGCCGCCGCCGCCCCGCTGCTCACGGCATTACAAGAGTTCTCGCCCATTGATGCAACCGATGGTGCACTCACGTTGCTTGATCTTTATGCCTGTTTGCGTCGTGCACGAGGTTTTGTTGGCAATGACTCCGGCTTGATGCACATGGCCGCGGCTGCTGGCATCCCCACGCTCGGCCTGTTTGGGCCAACGGATGCACTCACCTATCAACCGGTTGGTGCTCGGGCGTCACAGCTCCTCGCACCCGATGGAAAAATGACGCTATTATCGCCCGAAAAAGTTGCTGAAAAGATTATTTCATGGCAGGGTGAGGAAAAATAATTTCCACTTCGTAAAAGCTTCGCACGATGCAGTCCTACGAAATTGAAGTCATTATCAACGCTATCCAGTCCGAGGTGAAGAAATTCGCCCGGACGAATGAAAGTATTGCGAGCCAGACAAACCTGCTGGCACTCAATGCCACAATTGAGGCGGCGCGCGCGGGTGATGCCGGACGCGGCTTTGCCGTAGTGGCCCAGGAAGTAAAGAATCTGGCCGGTCAGGCCGCCGCCAATTCCAAGGAAATGCGTACCACCTTTCTGCAGAGTATTAATCAGCAGACCGGTGTCATCAGTCACCAGTTCCGCATGGCAGATTATAACCGCCTGATAGAAATGTCGCAGACACTGGTACAGCTGATCGTACGCAATCTTTATGAGCGTACGGCGGATTGTCGCTGGTGGGCAACGGACGAGGCCTTTTGTTTAGCCCTGGAACATCCATCCGAAAAACACATTAAACACGCGCAGGAGCGCCTCGCGATCATCAATCGTTTTTATTCAGTCTACTGCGATCTGGTGCTGGTAGATAAAAACGGCCAAGTGGTGGCTTCTTCACAACCACAGAAATATCCGGGCGTGGTAGACGCTAATCTCAGCCGAAATCGCTGGTTCCGCGAAGCCATGCAGACGGTGAGTGGCGACCAGTATGTGGTGGATGATATTTACCATTGCCCGTTGCATCACAAACAATCCGTTGCCGTATATGCGGCAAGCGTGCGTCGTGGCGGCGATCTTAATGGCGAGTTGCTTGGGGTGCTCGGAGTGTATTTCGACTGGCAGGAGCAATCGCGCGTCATCGTCAAGGATGAGCCGAATCTCTCACAAAAAGAGTGGGAGACGGCGCGGGTGATGCTGCTTGACAGCGAACACCGAATTATCGCCGCATCAGACGGCGAGAATATCCTTGAACATTTCGCGCTTAAAACCGAAGGAAAAACCAAAGGCTATTACATCGAGAATGATACGCTCGTGACCTTCGCCCGGACGATTGGGTATCAAGAATATAACGGGCTGGGCTGGTACGGCGTCATCACCGAAAAGCTGTAGAATTGCGATTCGTCGGTAAAAACCCCACCCGCCTTGCCACGGGTGGGGTTTTCGTCTCCAACGAACCGCGCCTAGCGGGTGCGGTCATGAAAGCGTGCGACTTCACCATGAATGGCAGTGTCGAGGCCTTCGCCCTCAACATCCCCCGCCACGCGGATGGGGGTGAAGATACCAACAATCCTGATGATCAGGAAAGTGGCAACCATTGAAAAGCCAGCCACTGCCAGAACTCCAACCAGATTGGCATTGAACAATGTCGGATCGCCTGAAATCAACCAGCCTTCATTGCTGATGGCAGGATTGACCAGCTTTGAAGCGTAAAGTCCCGTCAGGATCGCCCCGACCACCGCACCAATGCCGTGACAGGCGAATACATCAAGTGCATCGTCCAGATGGGTGACTTTATTGAGCGCCTTAATACCGAAATTACTGACGATCGCCGAAATAATTCCGATGATAAAAGCCGCATGAATATCCACAAATCCGGCCGCTGGGGTAATCGCCACTAACCCAACCACCAAACCGATGGACGAACCAACCGCCGAAGGCTTGCCGGAGACAATCCAGTCAATCACCATCCAGGTGATAAAGGCCGTCGCCGCACCAATAAAGGTGTTGATAAAGGCGTAAGACGCCAGCGCCCCAGAAGTAATGGCGGAGCCGGCATTGAAGCCGAACCAGCCAAACCAGAGCAAGGCCGCACCGAGCATAATCATCGGCACATCATTGGGCGGGCTTTCGCCATTCGTGTTGCGTTTACCGAAAATCAGCGCCGCAGCAAGCCCCGAGAAACCGGCCGTGATATGCACCACCAGACCACCGGCAAAATCGAGCCCGCCTTTTTCCAGAATCCAACCACCCGGACCCCAGACCCAGTGAGCGACGGGGACATAGACGAGCAAGCTCCAAGCGATCATAATGAAGACCCAGGCCTTGAAATGCACACGTTCCGCAAATGCACCGGTAATGAGTGCGGGCGTTATAATCGCAAACATCATCTGGAAGGCGACAAAAGCCAGGAGCGGAATACCGGTTGTGCCGTAAAACTGATCGGCGACACCTTTGAGCATGATCATGTCAAAGCCGCCAAGATACCCACCACCTTCCCCAAAAACGAGGCTGTAGCCAACAATGATCCAGAGAAGACCAACAATGGCAAGCGCCACATAATTTTGTAGCAGGGTAGATACCACGTTTTTACGGCTGACCATGCCGCCATAGAAAAAAGCGAGACCCGGAGTCATCAGCATCACTAAAGCAGCAGACACTAAAAGCCAGGTGGTATTGCCCGTATCTACGACCGCTGCGGCCGCGTCCTGAGCAAAAGCGGGTACAGCCAAGCTCAGCAGAGTCAGCCCCGCCAAAGCAATACGACGAATCATTACATCCTCCATGCAAAAAATTAACCCGCACCAGAAGCGGTGTCGGGAATTGTTTCTGCAAAGTGATTTTTTTGATTTTTTAAAAGTAGGCTTGATTTAACTTCATTGATATGTTGCGCCGCGTCAAGAATTTTTCAACAAATCTTTACAGCAACCCCTGAAACATCTTTTCCTGTTGCAAGTGTTGAGCGAGGCGATGATATGAAGTGCATGGACGCACTTATCACCCTCTGGATTCAAGGACTCAAAGCCTGGTCACTCAGCATGGTCGACCGGATTATGAGCGCCACACTTTTGGATCTGGCGCTAGTAACGATTATTCCCATCACCGCATTAGCGATCAGTGCGCTGCTTAATCGCCGTATCGACAAATTGCCAAAAGCCACATGGAAAACCCTTGCAATTGATTTTGTTAGATCACTGCTAAGCCCTTTTCTTTCCTCACTGTTTTTTGGTTTTGCGATTGTTGTTTTCCACGCGCTAGAAACAACGCAGGCGCTGTTGTATTTTGGTTTCAAACTTTCGGTTGCCTGGCTCGCGATGCGCGGGTCGCTGCTGATGACCTCGCGCCGGACGGCTGGCTGGCTCATTGCGCTGGTCATCATCCCCATCACGTTACTGCATTTTCTGGGGCTTTGGTCGCCCGTAACAGGCGCGCTCAAGGCCATTAAATTTTCAATCGGCTCTGTTAATCTGTCGGCGTTTCTGGTGATTAAAACAATCCTTGCCATTATCGTGTTATTCTGGGTTTCCGGCTTTGTGGTTGACGTCGCGGATCGCCGCATCCGACGGATGGCTTCAATCAATGTGAGTACCCGGACGCTTATCAGCAAAATTTTTCAAATTCTTCTCTATTTCATCGTCTTCATAATCATTATGCAGATTTTAGGCATTGACCTGACGGCGCTCAGCATCTTCGGTGGCGCACTTGGGGTCGGGCTTGGATTTGGCTTACAAAACATCGCCTCTAATTTTGTCAGCGGCATTATTCTGCTATTTGAAAAATCGGTGCAGGTTGGCGATATGATCGAACTGACCGACGGTACAGTCGGCACGGTGCGTCAGACCAGTGCACGCTATACGCTGTTAGAGACGATTGATTCTCGCGAAGTGCTGATTCCGAATGCGGACTTTATTTCGCAGCGCATGGTCAACTGGACTTACAGCAACAAACGTGCCCGGGCGACGATTCCTGTCACTGTCGCTTACGGCACGGACCTGGATCGCGCGAAAGAGTTGATGCTGAGCATCGCTCGCGCTCACCCCAAATGCCTGGCCGACCCTGCGCCGAGCGCCTTTGTCTCTGGCTTTGGCGATAATGGTGTCGCAATGACGCTTTATTTTTGGATCGCTGATGTCACAGACGGACGGTTGGAGCCATCGAGCGACATCATGATTGCGCTTTGGAAAGCCTTTCAGGCCGAGGGTATTACTATCCCCTTTCCCCGTCGCGATATATATGTGTCGGGTGCTGCCTCTTCCCTCGTGAAGGAGGCTGACTGATGTCGATCCTCACCCACTCGCTGCATGATGATCCGGACTTCAAGCCCGGCGATCCGGAAATCATCCTTGCCTATGATCTTGATGGCAGTGGCGGCGTGACACCGATTGCATTGGTTGATGCTCGCGAGGGCAAAACTACCGACAGTTACTGGATTCATCTGCATCTTGACCATCCCGATTCCTGGAGCTGGCTCGAGCGCCACGCCGGCATTGATCCGACGGCGATGGAGGCGCTGATGGCAAAGGAAACCCGCCCACGCATGACCGAATATGAAAACGGGGCAGTCGTAATCCTGCGCGGCGTTAATCTGAACGCCAATGAGGAACCCGAAGACATGGTCTCAATCCGGCTTTATATCGACAGCCGGCGCATCATCAGCGTCAGAAAACGAAGGCTTCGGGCAATACATGACATACGCATGGCACTTGAGCGTGGCACGGGGCCACTTACCACCGGTGCCTTCATCGCCCAGCTCGCAGACGAGCTGTGCAACCATATGGAGCCGACGCTGCTGCTGCTTAACGAGCAGATTGACAATGCGGAAGAAGCAGTCCTATCCAATCCTGATTTTAATCTGCGACAGGAGATTGTGGATATACGCAAACAGGCGATTATTTTTCACCGCTATCTCGCTCCCCAGCGCGACGCGCTGGCGCGGCTTCGTAACTCGGCTCAGCCATGGCTAAGCGCAACCGACAAGCGCGTGCTGCAGGAGTGTTACGACCGCATCACCCGTTATGTCGAGGATCTGGATGCCCTGCGCGACCGCGCCCAGATTGTGCATGACGAATTAACCTATGCGCTGTCCGAAGCACTCAATAAAAATACGTTCCTCTTATCCACTGTATCGGCTATTTTTCTGCCTCTCACCTTCATTACCGGCTTACTTGGAATGAATGTTACCGGCATCCCGATGGCTGAAAATCCGATGGCCTTCTGGGGGATTGTTGTCCTGCTCACACTATTTACACTACTGCAAGTTTTCATCTTCAAAAGGCGGCGCTGGTGGTAACGGAAATGCTCACCATTGGCGGCGAGACCATTGCCCGTGGCGAGCGGCGGCAATTGCTGCTGACCGCGCCCAAGCTCTATGACTTTACCGACATGAAAATTCCGGTCGCCGTGGTGCGCGGGCAAGAACAGGGCCCGGTGCTGTTTGTTTCGGCGGCAATTCATGGTGACGAAATCAATGGTGTTGATATCGTCCGCCGCCTGCTGCGTCACAAGGCGCTCAAGGAACTCAGGGGCACGCTCATTGCTATTCCCATCGTGAATGTGTTTGGCTTCAACGATAAATCGCGCTACCTGCCCGATCGGCGCGATCTGAACCGTTCCTTCCCGGGTGAGGAGCATGGCTCGCTCGCATCCCAAATCGCCTATCTTTTCCGCACCGAGATTGCCGAAAAATGTACCCACGGCATTGATCTGCATACGGGTGCGATTCACCGCCGCAATCTGCCGCAGATTCGCGCGGATTTGGTTTTGCCTGAAAATCTTCGTCTGGCGCAATCCTTCGGTACGCCGGTCATCCTGAACGCCACCCCGCGCGATGGGTCGCTGCGCGACATGGTGCGACAACGCCAGATCCCCATGCTGCTATACGAAGCGGGCACGGCGCTGCGCTTTGACAGCAACGCCGCGAAAATCGGGGTGAATGGTATCCTGAATGTAATGCGTACCATCGGCATGTTACCCGAAATTCCCGCGCTTCCAGCGCCGAGGGAAACCTATATCGCCAAATCAAGCCATTGGGTACGCTCACCCATCAGCGGGATTTTTCTGGCTCGCAAAAAGCTTGGCGAGCGAGTAAATCAGGGCGATATGCTGGGCTATATCACTAACCCCTTTGGTGATCACCGCAAACCCATCCCCTCGCCCTTTGATGGTATCATCATCGGCAATTCACTATTACCGCTGGCAAATGAAGGCGACGCGCTCTT
>JAJTIB010000119.1 GCA_021300075.1 Rickettsiales bacterium | reverse complement strand
GTGGTTTCGCCCAGGCCGGAACCGGCTCTGGTGCTGGCGATTTCTCGAGCGGCGGCAATGTTTCAGTGACGGTAGTTTCTACCGTTACAGGCCGCACAACCGGCGGGACTGTCTCCGCCGCCTGCGCCGAGGCAATTGGATTCAGACGACTCCACCAGTCGCCGCTTGGTGGGGGATTTTCACGTGCGGTCACGGGTAGAGTTGCCGTATCGGCTGAAGCTACCAGAACACTTTCCATAGGAATACTTGCGGGTGCATAGCCGCTTTTGAGCATGGCGACATAACGCTCGGTAGGTTCAGGCAGATATTCCACCCGCACTTTGGCTGTGCCTGATCCAATCATATCGATCTCTTGCGCTGCGCGCTTGGAGAGGTCAATGATCCGGTCATCCGCAAAGGGACCGCGGTCATTCACCCGTACCACTATCATTTTATTGTTTTTGAGGTTAGTAACTTTTACAATTGAGGGCAGCGGCAGGGTGCGATGTGCCGCCGTCATCGCCATTTTATCAAAACGCTCGCCATTGGCCGTGCTTTCGCCATGGAAACCTGGTCCGTACCAGGAGGCGATACCCTCTTCCTCGTAGTTGGGATCATGTTCGGGATAATAGGTGCGGCCATTAATCGTATAAGGCTTGCCCAACTTAACCAGTGGATGCTCAGGCCTGCCATTTTTGAATCCCGGCACACCCTCGGTCGAGGCTTGCTGCATCGAGCCGCCACTGCCGCAGGCGCAGAGTAAGAGCGCCGCACATAATCCCATCCATGATTTCATGGTCATGTCCTTTATTGCGCTATCAGTTTATCCGATAACACACCAACGGACGTAGCAAAATAGCGCGAACGGTTCCATTTCAACAATATATGATAATTCTCTGTGACCATATAAGCGCCCTCGCTGTTGCTGCCAGGATACATAACATAGGCAAGTCCACTGCCGGGTAGTTCGCCCCCGTCGCGGTGGGTGACGCCCACTCTTTTCCATTCCTCGACACGGCGCGGCTGATACAAATCTGCGTCGGCTGGATTAAATCCCTCCGGCAGCTTCACCGGCACACCCCAGCTTTGGTTCGCATTCCAGCCGGATTGATGCAGATAATTGGCGATGGACGCGAAGATGTCCGGAAGATTCGTCCAGATATCGGGATGCCCCGAGCCGTCCCAGGCTACGGCGTATTTGAGGTAACTTGAGGGCATGAATTGCGTCTGCCCCATCGCTCCTGCCCAGGAGCCGGTCATCTGCTCGCGAGTCGCATCATGGCGGTGGATGATTTCGAGCGCGGCCAGCAGTTCAGCCCGGAATAACTCAGCGCGGCGGCCGTCATAAGCAAGGGTTGCGAGCGCCTCGATGATAGAAGAATTACCGGTATAGCCTCCGTAAATTGTTTCGACTCCCCATAGTGCGACGATAATCTGCTTTGGCACGCCATAGCGTGCACTGATTTCGTCAAGCAGCACGCGGTGCTCGAACATCAGTTCCCGCCCCCTGTCAATACGGTCCCGATTGACGATGTTTCGCTTGTACTGTGTCCAGCTGAGACGGGTTTCGGGTTGTTTGCGATCCAGATTGATGATCGAGGGGTCGGGAACAACGCCAAGCATCGCTTTGTCAAATATCCCTGCGGGAATTCCTTTACTGATGGCTTCCTGCTTGAGTTCCATCACCCATAAACCGTAGGGTTTCTCATTGCCATAAGCGAGCGAGGCCGAGAAGGTCAGCAATACCAGAAGCATTGCCAAGAAAAGATTATGCCGATTCATTTTTTGTATTGTCGTAAAGATATTAAAACCTAACATTGAGTTATGAATGGCTGCAAGCAAAGCGCAAGCGCCGATTACGCCCTTCCACGAGAAAAAGTTTTTTACTGTCAACTCCACGGGTTGCTGCTAAACAGTCTGTGGATAACTTTTTTGCCTCATTTCGTATGCAAATTTATATCGAACCTCAGCTGCTTGAAAATATCCCGAACCTGCTCGCTGACGCTGGCCTGCAAGGTCGCGTATTGCTTGTTAGTGACAGCAATACATGGAAAGCTGCAGGCGCAACGCTTTATCCGTTGTTATCGGCACAGCAACCGGTTATTCGGGCACATCTGGAGGCAGAAGTTTTGCCATCTCTTGCCGTCACAAATCGACTGATGCCACTCGCTGAAAATATGGATTTTTTGTTGGCGGTGGGCAGTGGCACGATCAATGACCTCACCAAATACGCCGCGCATCAATTGGGCAAACCTTATGGGGTGGTCGCCACCGCGTCTTCGATGAATGGCTACGCGGCGGCGAATGCGAGTTTATGGGACGGCCCACATAAAACCTCATTTGCGGCGACGCCTCCGCGTGCGATTTTTGCGGATCTTGATGTGCTCACCGCCGCTCCTGCTTATCTCACCGCTTCGGGCGTGGGTGATATGCTCTGCCGCAGCACGGTGGAGGCTGACTGCAAACTCGCGCATCTTTTGTTTGATTCTGAATTTTCGGCGCATGCCTTCGCCGATTTCAGACATTATGAATCGCATTTGGGAAATATAAAATCCCTGATGCAGGCATTGATTTGTGGCGGTGAATGGATGACGAAAACAGGGTCGAGCGCCGTCGCGAGCCAAGGCGAGCATATGATCGCCCATACCATCGAAACCCTCTATCCAGACGCCGTGCGCGGCGTGACGCATGGGCAGTTAGTGGCGGTTGCCTCGGTGGCGATGGCGCGGCATCAGTTCAGCCTCCTTGATACGGTTTCCATGCTGCAGCAATCGCAAACTCCGCCCGCCGCCTTCGCCACCAGTTATGTGGAGAAATGGAACAAGGATTCGACGGAGGATATAAATAAAAAACTGCAAAAAATCTGGCCGCAATTGCGCGAGTATATTATGCAGCATTGCCATAAACCTGAAACGCTGGAAGCAATGCTGAAGAAGGCAAACGCCCCAACGCGACCTGAAGAGATTGGTTTAACGCGGGAACAATTTGAAACTGCTTGCGAGTACGCCCGCTTCAGCCGCGATCGGTTTACGTTTCAGGATTTGACCCCAAAACCCTGAGGATAGTATAAAATTT
>JAJTIB010000146.1 GCA_021300075.1 Rickettsiales bacterium | reverse complement strand
TGATGGTAAAATGGTGCCGCTTGTCGGAATTGAACTGACGACCTACCGCTTACAAGGCGGTTGCTCTACCTCTGAGCTAAAGCGGCACACGCATTCTCTCTAGCCAGTTGTCGCGGCGATTGCAATATCCTCGGCCAGAAGGGACGCTCCGAAAGGTGCCGAGAGCATCCCGCGCGATCCGTGACCGGCATTGATGTAAAGCCCAGGCGCGAGTTTGCCCAGGTAAGGCATCCGTGAGGGGGTGGTGGCACGTAAGGATGTCCGGCCCTGCCAGAGGGTGAAATCGGGTGTGCCGAGTAAATCTGGAAGTGCAGTGCTGGTGTGTGCATAATTTTGCTGATGATTGGTGATGGTGACGTCACCGCTGAAATCCGTGTGGTCATAGGTCGCACCGATGAATAATTCGCCTGCAACCGCCAGCGCATAGCCCTGATGCGAATAAAGACAGCGCGGCGTCTGCTGGATTTGCGCGGGCGGGATGTGCGATATCTGCCCCGCCGATCGACCGATCTTTAGTGCATGTTCTGGCGCAAGACGCGCCGCATCTTCAGCATTGCACAGCACCACGCATGGCTCACTAATATCGCCCAGCCTCTCTATGGGGTGGTACTCTTTCACTGTGATGTCCGGATGGGTGAGTAATTTCGTGCAAAAATCGCGCGGGTCGAGCCAAGTGCCGCGCGGGAAATAGATGCCACCTGCGGGCGCGGCCATACCAAGAATATCGCTGGCTTGCTTTCGGTTGACGGGATGGAGGATTTCCGCGTCAATCCCCGTACGCGTATTAAAATCAAAAAACCGCTCCTCTTCCTGACGCGAATGGCTGGTTTTTATGAGGCCGGGCGAGCCATGTGTTACGCCCCACTCGGATAGATGGCTGAGCAAATAACTATAGGCGTGAAGATAAAAACTCATTGCTTCTGACCAGTGTTTGGTCAGGCGCGGATAAAGAAGTGCCGCTGGATTGCCAGATGCGCCAGTGGCAATCGTTTGGCGCTCATGGAGTGTGACCGTGAATCCGCGCTCGGCCAGTGCCCGTGCGCTCGCGCAGCCTGCGATTCCGCCGCCAATGACGGCGATGCGCCCACTCGCCCGCTTTGCGGTTCTGGTTGAGGATGGGCTTGCGACCAGCATATCGCGTTTACCGGCAAAGCCAGGACGTTTTTCGACTGTAAGGCCGAGTGCCTCCAGTCGTTTACGTACGACACTGGCGGCGGTGTAAGTTGCGACCGTCCCCCCCAGTCGCGCAATATGTGCTAGCACGGCCTCGCGCCAGATGTCGGAATTTTTTGCAGGCGCAAAACCATCCAAGAACCAGGCATCCACGGCTGTGTGAAAATGGGGTAAAATGCTCGCCGCCTCGCCATAGCCCAGGGTGAGATGCACCCGCCCGAATTGCAGAGCATGAATACCGGCGATTCGTTGTGGCAGGCGTGCGGCAAGTGCTGCGGCCAGTGTCGAAAGTTCAGGATATGGCGCGGCGGCACGAAGAATCTCCTCGGCGGTCATTGGCGCCTGTTCGACGCTCAGGAATTGGAAGCGCGCATGGGAGGGGGCATGATTTAGAAACTGTTTCCAGGCTATCAGAAAATTCAGTCCCGTGCCGAAGCCCAGCTCGGCGATGGTGATATGTTCCGCCTGCCAGCGGGCGGGAAAGCCATTGCCGGCCAGAAATACATATTCAGTTTCGGCCATGGCGCCGGCGCGGGAGCCGTAAATATCGCCGTAATCGAGATTTTGCGGTGCCCCCCCCTCCCAGGTGAGTCGCGGGCGGGATAAAGCCGGGCTTAAGGGAAAATAATGCATAGGTTCTCAGCTTTTCATGCCACGCTCTGCGTCCGTCCGCAAAGAATTTGTGGGTTTGTGATGGCCGCCTCTTGCAATTCTGGGGTTAAGGGGCTACTGCAACCCGTCTGCCGCCCAATTTGCGGCTTTGGGAGCGCAGAAGCGCGATGAGTTTACGATCCATAAAACAGTTTTTTTTCGGTAAACCGCTCGACCCGTTTAAGGCCGAAACCCGCCATCGTCTGGCGCTTATCACCTTTTTTGCCTGGGTTGGAATCGGGGCGGACGGCTTATCCTCCGCCAACTATGGTCCTGAAGAAGCATTCCTGGCGCTGGGCGCTCATACCCATCTGGCGATTTTTCTGGCGCTCGCCACCGCCTTCACCGTATTCCTGATTGCCGGCGCCTATATGCAGGTCATCGAGCTGTTCCCAAATGGCGGCGGCAGTTACCGCGTCTCGACCGCGCTTTTGGGTCCTAAAGTCGGGCTGGTGGCGGGCGGTGCGGTGCTGATTGACTATGTACTGACAATTGGTATCTCGGCGGCCAGCGGGGTGGATGCGCTTTTCAGCTTGTTTCCGCGCGAGTACCAGCCCTATAAGCTGGTGGTTGCCTGCACGGTGGTGGTCGTGCTCACCTATATGAATCTACGCGGGGTGAAGGAATCCATCCGCACCCTCATGCCGATTTTTCTTGGCTTCATTGCAACCCATGTGGCGTTGCTGCTTTACGCGATTTTCAGCCATTCGGATGGCTTGGGGGATATTTTTCCCAATGCCATTGCGGAAACTTCTTCGATTGCCGATTCGGTGGGCTGGTTCGCGGTGCTGGCGCTTTTTTTCAAGGCCTTCTCGATGGGGGGCGGCACTTATACCGGGCTTGAATCCGTCTCCTATGCCGGGGCGACACTTGCGGAGCCAAAGGTTAAAACTGGCAAAATGACCATGTGGGCGATTGCCTTTTCACTCGCCTTTATGGCCGCCGGCATCATCCTCATGTATTTATTGTGGGACGTGCAGAAAGTGGACGGCGAAACGCTCAACGCTTCCGCTTTTAAGGCCGTCACCGCGCACTGGGAGATTGGGGGCATTAATATCTCCAGCGAAGTGGTCACGGTCTCGCTGCTGTTTGCCATGGGGCTGCTGTTTGTGGCGGCCAATACCGGCTTTATTGCTGGCCCCTCGGTGCTGGCGGCGATGGCGGTGGACCGCTGGATGCCACATATGTTCAGCTCACTTTCAAGCCGCCTCGTCACCCGTAACGGCGTGGTGCTGATGGGCTCGCTCGCCATTGGCGCGCTCCTCATGACGGGCGGCGAAGTGCATCTGCTGGTGATTTTATACTCCATCAATGTGTTCTTGTGCTTCACTCTGTCGATGGCGGGCATCACCCGCTATAACTGGCGCAATCGCAGTAACTGGCGGCGATGGCATCGGCTCGCGATTGCGGCGCTCGCCTTTCTTGTCTGCGCCACGATTTTAAGTGTAACACTGATTGAAAAATTCACCTTTGGCGCCTGGAAAACCGTGCTGATTACGGGATTAGTGATTTTCATTGGTCTCACCATCCGCCGCCATTATGACGCGGTGCGTAAAAAGTTGAGCGAGATTGAGGGTGAGTTAAGCGCGGCAATGATGATTTCCAGCGCGCGCGCACCGGCCGAAAAACCGAAAATGGACCCGCGCGAGCCCACGGCCGTGTTTCTGGTCGGCGAATCGGCGGCAAGCGGTATGCATACCTTCCTCTGGGTGCAGCGGTTATTTCCCGGCGTGTTCAAGAATTTCGTGTTTGCAAGTGTCGGCGAAATCGATACCGAAGAATTCACCGATCAAACCATGTGGCATAAACTGAGGCGCGACACCAAGGCGGGGCTCAAGGCACATGTGGATTTCTGCACCAGCCGTGGCCTTCCCAGCACCTATTTTCATGACTATGGAACCGATGTGATAGAGACTCTTTCAAAACTCACGGATAAAATTTACAAGGAATTTCCGCGCTCGGTGTTTTTTGCAACGAAACTGATTTTTGAAAATGAAACCTTCATGCACCAGATGCTACATAACCAGACCGCCTATCTGTTGCAGAAACGCCTGCATAACAAAGCGCAGAATCTTATCATCATGCCGATGAAGATTTGAGATCAAATCGTGATCAATACTCAGTTGTAGAAATAACCCAACAGATTATTTCTGCGTTACGGTCGTTGCCTGGTTCAAAATTGCCACTAACGGCGGACGGTTTTGATAGCTGCTTGACTAATTAATTAGTCAAGCAGCTATAGATCGCCAAAATGGTTTGTTCTGGCCGAAACCTCGTTAAGACAAACAGGCCGGATTTCTCTAGCGGTAGAGCGTCAGTGGGTACAGGGCATGTCTGCGAGAAGGCTATTGATGCCTCTCCCCCCTAATTTTTAAATAGCTTCAGATATTCCGCGTAACCTTGTGCCACCATCTGATCTTTGGGTACGAAACGTAGCGCCGCTGAGTTGATACAGTAACGCTTGCCGCCTTTATCTTGCGGCCCGTCATCGAATACATGGCCGAGATGGCCTGTGGCACTCCGTACCTCGGTGCGGATCATGCCATGGCTGACATCGGCCCTGCTGGAGATATGATGTGCGCTGATGGGCTGGGTGAAACTCGGCCAACCGGTGCCGGAATCGAATTTATCGGTCGAAGAAAAAAGCGGCTCACCGCTGATGAGATCGACATAAATCCCCTCGGCGTGATTATCCCAGTAAGCATTTTGAAAAGGGCGCTCTGTACCGTTTTTCTGGGTCACATAGTGCTGTTCCGGCGTGAGCGTTGTTGCGGACGGTGTCGCTTGCAATTCCGAGCTTTTTGGTGGTTCAGCCTTGACCATAAACCCTCCGTGACTTAAATAAATACCACCCGTGGAAGCCATAAGTGCAATGAACAGGCGCGTTGGTTTCATGACGATTTATCCGTCCGCAAAATGCGGCTGGTTACAGGCGTCGGGTACTTATCCACGGGAATAAGCTGTGCATAACAGGGTAACTATAATAAGCGCCTCAAAGATAACAAGAAAAAAACGCCCGCAATTCACAGCTATTTCCCGATTGACGGGGGTGTGCTAGCCGTTAGCCTGACGCCAGTTAACGCATCGGAAATTGAAAATATTTTTTTCACAAGGGGCGTCTCGTTCGCAACCTTGAAAAACCTGAAGAAGGGCAGAAAGAAAGAAAATTTAATTGTCGGCTGTGGATTTAGTGCCACAATATCTAGTGTTGCTAAAAAACAAGCTTTCACAGAGAAATGCAGAAAAAATAAATTTTATTATATTGTTTTTTATATGAAAAAAAACTTTCAACTAGAAAATTAGGCGGTGGATAAAATAATCCGGATGGACAGGGGGGCCACAATAGGTAGTATCCCCACTGCGACGAGACAGAATGAAAAAAATCCGCCGATTCCGGCGAAAAACAGAAACAACACAGACTATAAAGCAGAAAACAAATCAGGAGAGTGTATGACCCTTGCCCCCACCGCCATCACCACGGATGTTTCCCGCGACAAATACCTGACCGATTTCGGTCGGGCGACGCTGGATGATCGTTATTTGCTGCCGGGGGAGAATTATCAGGATCTTTTCGCCCGTGTCGCCACCCATTATGGCGACAGCCCCGAACATGCCGGGCGCATTTACGACTATATCAGCCGCATGTGGTTCATGCCCGCCACCCCGATTCTGTCGAATGGCGGCACCAATCGCGGCCTGCCCATTTCCTGCTTTCTGAACGAAACCGAGGACTCGCTCACCGGTATTGTCGATTTGTGGAATGAAAATGTCTGGCTGGCCTCGCGCGGGGGCGGCATCGGCTCTTACTGGGGCAATCTGCGCTCGCTTGGCGAAAAAGTTGGTCGCAACGGCAAGACTTCGGGCGTGGTGCCTTTCATCCGCGTGCAGGATTCGCTGACCCTTGCCATCTCGCAAGGCAGCTTGCGCCGCGGATCTTCGGCCGTGTATCTGGATATTTCGCACCCCGAGATTGAGGAATTTATCGACATCCGCCGCCCGACCGGCGGTGACCCTAACCGCAAAGCCCTCAACCTGCATCACGGCGTCTGCGTGACGGATGATTTCATGCGCGCGGTGGAAAATGACGAGAAATGGGATCTGCTCTCCCCCAAAGACAAACATGTAGTGGAAACGGTGAAAGCGCGGGATCTCTGGGCGAAACTGCTCACCACCCGTATTGAGACGGGCGAGCCTTATATCCTGTTCATTGACACGGTGAACCGCGCCATTCCTGAGCATCACAAACAGGCAGGGCTGAACGTGAAAATGTCGAATCTCTGCAGCGAGATTACCCTGCCCACCGGGTTTGACCAGCACGGCAAAAGCCGCACCGCGGTCTGCTGCCTGAGCTCACTGAATGTGGAATATTTCGATCAGTGGAAAGACCACCCGACCTTCATTGCGGATGTGATGCGCTTTCTTGATAACGTGCTCGAGGATTTTATTGAGACCGCGCCCGATTCCATGGCGCGTGCCAAATACTCGGCCATGCGCGAGCGCTCGGTGGGGCTTGGCATCATGGGCTTTCACTCCTACCTGCAATCGAAAATGATTCCGTTTGAATCGGTGATGGCGAAGGTGTGGAACAAGAAAATGTTTGAGCATATCCGCAAACAGGCGGATGCAGCATCGGTCGCGCTTGCCGAAGAGCGCGGTGCCTGCCCGGATGCGGCGGAGTTCGGGATCAAGGAGCGTTTCTCGAACAAAATCGCGATTGCGCCCACCGCCTCCATCTCCATCATCTGCGGTAACGCGAGCCCGGGGATTGAGCCTTATGCGGCTAATGCTTTTACGCAGAAAACTCTCTCCGGCTCTTTTGTGGTACGCAATAAATATCTGAAGCAGTTGCTCGCCGAGAAGGGCCAGGATACGGATGCGGTCTGGTCTTCCATCACGACGAATGAAGGCTCGGTGCAGCATCTGGATTTCCTCGATGAAAACGAAAAGCTCGTTTTCAAAACCGCCTATGAGATGGACCAGCGCTGGGTCATTGAGCATGCAGGTGATCGTTCGCCGTTCATATGTCAGGCGCAGTCGGTCAATGTGTTCCTGCCTGCGAATATCCACAAGCGTGATTTACATGCCATTCACTATATGGCGTGGAAGAAGGGGGTGAAGTCGCTTTATTATTGCCGCTCCGCCTCGCTG
>JAJTIB010000206.1 GCA_021300075.1 Rickettsiales bacterium | reverse complement strand
CCTAAAACCTGTCTATGTCTCGCCCCAATTCTTGCCGATGCCGACTTCGACCGTCAAGGGAACGGAGAGTGACGCGGCGCGTTCCATCACCGCTTTGACTTTGAGCGCGAGTGCCATCGAATCCGTTTCAGGTGCTTCGATGACCAGTTCGTCATGCACTTGAAGTAACAATCTGGCCACTGGCGGCTGGCCACTGGGCTCGAGCAGACCATGTACTGCCACCATCGCGCGTTTGATAATATCAGCCGCCGTGCCCTGCAGCGGCGCATTAATCGCCGCACGCTCCGAAAAGTGACGCAAATTTGCCTGCTTCGCGTTGATATTGCGGACATGGACTTTGCGACCAAATAAGGTGCTGACATAACCATGCGCGCGAGCGAATTCCACGGTGCGATCCATATATTCGCGGATACCGGGATACTGTGCAAAATACCGTTCGATATAATTCGCGGCCTCACTGCGCGGAATACCAAGGCGCACCGAAAGCCCATGCGCGCTGATGCCATAAATGATGCCAAAATTAATGGTCTTGGCCTTGCGCCTGAGTTCGCTATCAACCTGCGCCACCGGCACACCGAACATTTGGCTCGCAGTAATCGCGTGAATATCCGCGCCGTGATGGAACGCGTCTTTGAGCGTTGGGATATCCGCCATATGGGCAAGCAGACGCAGCTCAATCTGGGAATAATCGGCGCTGAGCAATACACATCCCGAAGCAGCGACGAACGCCTCGCGAATCTCGCGCCCCAGCTCGGTACGAATAGGGATGTTCTGCAGATTCGGATCGGAAGAAGACAGCCGCCCCGTCGTCGTCACCGCGAGCGAGAAACTGGTGTGGATGCGCCCCGTTTTGGGGCTGATAGCTTCCGGCAAGCTATCGGTATAAGTGCTTTTGAGTTTACTCATATGTCGCCATTCAAGCACTTTCTCGGCGATGACATGCCCCTGTGCGGCCAGGGCTTCGAGGGTTTCCGCATCCGTCGTATAGGCGCCGGATTTGGCGGATTTTTTGCCGCCCGCAAGCTGCATCTTTTCGTAGAGTACTTCACCCAGTTGCTTGGGCGAGCCGACCGCGAATGGCATCCCTGCGAGATCCTGAATCTCCTGTTCGAGACGTGTGATTTTTCCCATCATCAACTGCGACAGCGCGGCGAGCTTTTTTGTGTCAATTGCAATTCCCGCCCGCTCCATCGCCACAATTGCCGGAATGATCGGCCTGTCAATACTCTCATAGACTTTGAGCACCTGCGCGCTCACCAGTTGCGGCTTCAGGATTTCATAAAGCCGGAGCGTAAAATCAGCATCCTCCGCCGCGTAGTTCGTCGCCGTCTCGATACTCACCGCGTCAAAACGTTTTTTGCTTTTGCCACTGCCAGTAACTTCAACAAAGGAGATCATTTTATGACCACAGTGCATTGCTGCAAGTTCATCCAGCCCCTGATTATTCAGCCCCGCCGAAAGCGCATAGGACATCAGCATCGTGTCGGCAATCGGTGCAACGGTGAGGCCGTCGTTGCCCAGCACCACCATGTCATATTTAATGTTGTGGCCGATTTTCAGGACTCCTGCATCGCTTAGGAGCGGCGCGAGAATCGCCAGCGCCTCCGCGCGGTTCATTTGGCCTTCAGCCAGTTTACGCGTGGGCGCGGCGCTGAATAAATCATTCTGCGGCAGGGCGCCACCGCCCTCGCCTGCCCCACTATCTTCATCTAAATGCCCAAGCGGTAGATAAGCCGCTTGCCCCGGCGCAAGCGCAAGCGAAACACCCACCAGCTCCGCATCCATCGCATGCAGCGACGTGGTCTCGGTATCAAGTGCGACGAAGCCTTGCGCCTGTGCTTCCTTCACCCACTGGATAAGCGTCGTGGCGTCGCGGATGGTGATGTAAGGGAGAGTCGAGAGTCGAGAGTCGAGAGTCGAGTGAGTAGAAGAGGATGAGGATAATGAGAATGAAGGTGAAGGGGAGAATAAAGACGAAACCGAATTGTCTGATTCAACATTCTTACTATTCTTGCCACTCGACTCTCGACTCTCGACTCTCGACTCTTCTCCACCCCCAAATTTCTTGATGAGCGAGGTGAAGCGCTGCGCCGTGAGAAACGGTAGCAGCACATCGAGATTCAGCGGTTGCGCGTGCAAATCGTCAATCGGGCGTGGTAAGGGAATATCGCGTTTCAGCTCCACCAGTCGCCGCGACAGCCGCGCATCCTCAGCATGCGCCGTCAAACTCTCGCGGCGCTTGGGCTGCTTGATCTGGTCGATCGACGCCAATAACGTCTCCACATCGCCAAACTGATGAATAAGTTCCGCCGCCGTTTTGGGTCCGATACCAGGGACACCGGGCACGTTATCCGTTGCATCACCAATCAGCGCCTGCACTTCAATCACCTTATCAGGCGTGACGCCAAATTTTTCCTTCACTTCCGCCGCGCCGATGGGTTTCTGCTTCATCGGGTCGAGCATCTGCACTTCGGGCGTAATCAGCTGCATCAGGTCTTTGTCCGAGGATACGATGATGGTCGCAATACCCTCGCGCTTGGCGGACTCGGCGTAACTCGCAATCAAATCATCGGCCTCGAAGTTTTCGAGTTCAATCGCCGGAATGCCCAGCGCCGCCGTTGCTTCACGCACCAGCGCAAATTGCGGCACAAGGTCTTCGGGTGCGGGCGGGCGGTGCGCTTTATAATCAGGATAAATCTCCTGACGGAAGGAGCGGCGCGAGGCGTCAAAAATGACGACCAGATGATCGCCTGCAAACTGCTCACGCAGTTTGAGCATCATATTCGTGAAACCATACACCGCGCCTACCGGCGTGCCGTCGCCGCGCGTCAGGGGCGGCAGGGCATGAAAGGCGCGGAAAATATAGCCCGAGCCATCGACCAGCACGAGGCGGGGCGGAGGGCTTTCGTTTCGTGATTTCTTTTGCGATTCTGCCATTTCTTTTTTCCCGATTGTCATGCCAGCGAAAGCTGGCATCCAGCGCAGCGCGTCCGCGCCGCTATAGTTAAGAGGACTGGATTCCCGCTTTCGCGGGAAAGACAAATTTCAGTATCGTTGCTTTGCTTGTTCAAGATTGAATGTGTGGGTCATTTTGCTTGCGCTTGCTTCTGTTCAGGCTACAGCATAGCGGCATCACCTCGCAAAGGAAGCACTTATGACGATTCATCTACAAGGTGCAGAATTCAAGCCCACAAGCGGCAAGATCAGGCATATCGTGCTGCTGCTGCATGGGCTGGGCGCGGATGGGGATGACCTGATTGGCCTCGCCCCGATGCTGGCTGCAAGCCTGCCCGACACGTATTTCTACGCGCCCAACGCGCCTTACCCGTGCGACATGGCGCCCTATGGCTATCAATGGTTTTCTCTGCAAAGCCGCAACCATGACCTGCTCGAGGCAGGCGTGCGCGGTGTGATGCCCATCCTGAATGACATGATCGATGCGCTCCTTAAAAGATTCAAACTCGCCGATAAAGATCTCGCCATCGTTGGGTTCTCTCAGGGCACCATGGTGGGGCTTTATACGGCGCTGCGGCGCACGCAAGCAATCGCGGGCATGGTCGGGTTTTCGGGTGCTTT
The DNA here is from genome assembly GCA_021300075.1 of Rickettsiales bacterium. Lineage (GTDB taxonomy): Bacteria > Pseudomonadota > Alphaproteobacteria > Rickettsiales > UBA3002 > JAFLDD01. Next base: position 3,072 of record JAJTIB010000206.1, on the reverse strand, counting down.
GCTCGGGGCTGATACGCTCGCCCGTGAAATCAAAAGTCACCCCCCTTTGTGCCTCATTCACGGAGAAGAGGACATGGTCGTGCCCTACGTGGCGATGACACTTGCGAGCGAAGTGTTGGGAAAAATGCAACTACCGCTCGAAACTCACGCTCGCCCGGGCCTTGGCCACGGCATCGACCCCGAAGGCATCGCCATTGCGCTACCATTCCTCAGGAAATGTTTGGGGCTGTAGTTCGATCATCGATGATCGATAAAACTCAAGTATCCTTACCCACCAGCGCTGCAAGCGCACTAACCCCGTCCTGCGCCATGCGCTCGACCAATCCACGATTGATGCGCTCGACCAGCCCGAAGCCCTGATAGACGAGCGCGGTGTAAAGTTGAACCGCCGAGGCGCCGGCGCGGATTTTCCGGTAAGCATCCTCGGCACTTGCAATGCCACCCACACCGATGAGCGGGATTTTCCCTTCGGTCCATTGAAAGACCTGTCGCAGAATCGCCGTGGATTTTTCCATAAGTGGCTTACCGCTCAGGCCACCCTGCTGACCAGCCAGCGGTGAATGCGCGACAGCTTCGCGGGCAATTGTCGTGTTGCTCACTATCAGCCCATCAAACTGCATCGCCACTGCCAGATGTGCAATATCGCGCAGCGTATCGACATCATTATCAGGCGCAATTTTGACGAAAATCGGTTTACGCGCCGTACCTGCCCGCACGAGTTCGTCCCGCAAGGCCAGCAGGGCGGCCATCAGTTTCTCCAGCACAGTTGCCGCCTGTAAATCGCGCAAGTTCGGCGTATTAGGCGAGGAGATATTCACCGTCACATAATCCACCAGCGGGTAGAGCGCTCTCAATGCAGAAAGATAATCCGCGACTGCATCGGCACTGTCTTTGTTTTTGCCGATATTGCCGCCGACAATCCCCTGCCCCCTGCGCTGGCTGAGGCGACGAGCGGCTTTCTCTACCCCGTCATTATTAAAGCCAAGACGGTTGATAATCGCCTCTTCGTTCACCAGGCGAAATACGCGGGGGGCTGGGTTGCCTGGCTGAGGGCGCGGCGTCAAAGTGCCGACTTCCACAAAACCAAACCCAGCTTTAAATGCGCCTGCAAAAGATTCGGCGTTCTTATCAAAACCCGCCGCCAGTCCGACCGGATTGGGTAAATCCAATCCCGCGAGATGGGTAGCCAGACGTGAGTCATGAAACGAAGATGCGGGAACCAGGCCGTATTGTAGCGCCAGCAATCCGGTGCGGTGCGCGGCTTCGGGCGGCAGTGTAAACAGCAACGGCCTGAGGAGTGAATAAAATGTCATGCACTTCGTGCTAACGCAGGCGGATGACTTGTGCAACCTTCGTCGGCGTAACACTGGCAGGTGCACGCAGCACCGTCATCGGGTCGAGGCGCTGGCCGTTCTTTTTGATGCGGTAATCGAGATGCGGACCGGTCGAGCGACCGGTCGAGCCAAGCCTGCCAATCATCTGCCCTTGCGCCACACGCTGGCCTTCGCGCACCGTGCCCGAGCTCAAATGACTATAACGCGTCTCTGCGCCATCTGGATGCTTGAGCAGCACATAATTTCCCCAGCCACCTTTTTTACCAACCTCAGCCACCTGACCGGCGGCGCTCGCCAGAATCGGCGTACCCGAAGCAGCGGCAATATCCACGCCGCCATGAAAGGCCGGACGGCCATGAAACGGATCCTTACGCATCCCATAGCCGGAACTGATTTCCTGTTTGACCGCAGCCGCAATTGGCCATTGATGGCCTTTGGTTTGCCGCGCTGTACTGCGCCCTAAATCTCCCCGCAATGTCTGACCAAAAACTGGCGCATCCGACCCACTATCTCCAAAAATATCGACCACCGCACTGCCCCGCGTAATACGCGGCACATCTGCCGCATCAGCGGTTTTGAATTTCGACCGACCAGATGCCCGCACCGTCGCTCTAACAACATTAGCAGTCTGCCCGTGACGCACGACCAGATCCCGATCAATCCGCATGAAGCCCCGCCGCATCGCTTCACGGTCAGAGCGCATTACCGGCGCCATGGGGGCATTCTTGGCCACCATCATCGCGGAAGGAATCCCGCTACGCACACCCTCCAGAGAAATGAATTGCCGGCCATCCATCACGCGGCCACTGGCAGAAACCTCAGCCTGCGCCAGAGACGGCAATGCCAGTATCAACCAACTCAGACAAATAAAACGGTGCTGCATAGACTCTTTCAACGCAACGTCACTTTTCCCCGTGCGTACCGGAGTTATTGCAAGGGACATGCCAGATGTTTGTTACTTTCTAACCACATCTGGCCAGTCTTTTACTGGATTTGCCACTATATCTTGGGTTTTACTTCGAGGCCGTGCCGGGATTTGATAAAGATAGTGGCAATCCCATCACGAGGTCATCATTCATGCGTGCGCCATCTTCATTATCCCTGCGTCACTTATTATTGACTACCGCCATGAGCTGCCTGATGTTTACCGCCATGCCCGGCAGCACGATGGCTGCCTTCGATCCGGATACCGGGCGTGACGAATCGCTCTCCCCAACAAGCGACATCAGGCAAAGCCCAGAACATTCCCGACCCGCAACTGTTTTGCCTGCACCTCTTGCTCCGCTTTATCCGGATAGGCTGGTGATGATTGCGCCTTCACCGGTGGTGGCCATTTCATCGCCCGCTGAGGGCTACATCGCTCCACCACCGCCTCTTTCCGCTGCGATCGCGCCGCCGCCATCTTTGCCGCAGTCTGCCCCAGCTCCAGCTCCCACTTCAACCTCAGCCACGTTAGAGCGTGTGACAGTCACCGTGCCTGTTGCAGCCGAACCTCAAGCCGCGCCGAAGGATGTGGTTTCCATCGAATCGACCCCTCTTTCCGCGGCCACTAAAGCTACGCTGGAAAAATTACCCTCGGCTCTGGATAAGCTGCCCGCCAAGCCTGTCACCCGCACTTCAATACAACGTGTCAGTCCGGAGGTAGAGGCGATGCGGCCAAAACTGGAGCAAGAAGCCAGTTATGCTTCCGCCGGCATCAAAATCACCATCAGCCGTCAAAAGCTCGATGAGCCCTATG
>JAJTIB010000175.1 GCA_021300075.1 Rickettsiales bacterium | reverse complement strand
GCCCGCGCCGCCGGACAGCGTGTCGTCGCCATCCCCGCCCGAAAGCAGGTTCGCGCCTGCGTTGCCGGTCAGCACGTTGGCGCCGGTATTGCCCGTGCCGTTGATCGCGGCCGTGCCGGTGAGGATGAGGCTCTCCAGGTTCGCCCCCAGCACATAGGTCACCGAAGACTGCACCGTGTCCGTGCCCTCGTTCGCCGCCTCGGTGATCGTGTCGCCGGTCGCATCGACGACATAGGTGTCATCCCCCGCCCCGCCGGTCAGGGCGTCGGCCCCGGTGCCGCCGTCGAGCGTGTCATTGCCCGCGCCGCCGGACAGCGTGTCATCACCTTCCTTGCCAAAGAGCGTGTCCGCCCCGGCAAGGCCGCTCATCGCATCGGCCAGCGCCGTCCCTTCCATCACATCCGCCGCCGCCGTCCCGACCAGGATCGATGACATCAGCGCATCAACATTCACCACCGCGCCATTGGACAGGCGCACCTCCTGCACCGGGGCGTAGGTCGTGCTGTAGAAGAAATACTGCAGCGTCACACTGTCCGTGGTGCCCGCGATGCTCAGCACCAGGTCATCGCCCACCCGTGCCCCGCGCAGGTCGGCCAGTGCAACACCCGCCTTCAGCTCCAGCACGTTCTTCTTGCCCGACGTCGGGTCATAGACCCCTTCGATCACATCGGTCCCGTCACCGCGCCCGAAGCGGTAGGTGTTGTTGCCGGTGCCGCCGGTCAGGCTGTCGACCCCCGCCCCGCCGTCGAGCACATCATCGCCCGCCCCGCCGGAAAGGCTGTCATTGCCCAGACCGCCGGTCAGGCTGTCTGCGCCCTCCCCGCCAGAGAGCTGGTCATCGTCCGCCCCGCCGTCGAGCAAATCATTGCCCGCTTCGCCGGAAAGGGTGTCATTGCCTGCACCGCCATAAAGTATGTCATGCCCAGTGCCGCCATGCAGCACATCGTCTCCTTGGGTGCCAATCAGGGGCTTGCCTCCAAATGCGGCAAGATCACGGGAAAAACCGGTTCCTTCAATACTTCCCTTGTTCCTGATGGCCTGGAAAACCGCCTTGCCAATGTCATTGCCGGCGATCTGAAGGCCGGAGCCCATGCGCATCATTACGGCGAGGGTGCCGGACGGATCAGTGCCGTAATCATTGGCCAGCCTTTGCACCAATGCAGATACATCAATATCGGTCTGTAACGTGATTTCATTCCATGTGTATTTCACCAACTTGTAATAGACCGCCAGATTTGTCTGGGCGTCCAGCGTAGCAGCTACAAAGGCCTTGAACTGATCGAATGCATCGTTCAGAATTAACGCTGCGAACATCCCAGGGTTGGAATTCTGGCCAAACTGAAGAAAGCCCTGGCCGACAAATGCCTCCAGTGCTTCAAGTTTCCGGGCATCAATAAAAGAATAATCATCAATAGAAAAGTGTTCAGGATGCCAGCTCCGGCTCGCTGGGTCCACAGCATTGACCCCAGCCCAGTGATAGATGATGTCGTTCAGCAGACCCTCGCGCGCGGCATCGGTCGTGGCCGCGGCATAGGCGCTGACCAGCGCCTTCAGCGCGCCCGAGCTATCCCGCGCCATCGCCTGATGCAGGCTGTGCATATTGCCGATACCGTCGATATCCGGCAGGGCACTCACATCGTCGGGAACCTCCACCAGGTTCAGGTCCCGCGTGCGCATCGTATCGACCGTAAACCAGACGTCAGTCATCTGCCGGGTCGCACCCTGGGTTGTGGTATAGGACCCAAGTTGCAGATGGCTGTTGCCCTGCGCGTCCACCGCCGTGCCGGTGGTGTAGGACAGCGACAGGCTGCCCACGCCCGCCTGCTGCAGGGTCAGCAATTCGCCCGTATCGGTCAGGCCGTTGCTATTGGCATCCTTCCACACCCGCAGGCTGGTAAAGGCGCTGTCCAAGGCATCGATCCTGCCATCAAGGTTCGAATCGAACCCCGCCAGCGCGGCAAAGCCGTTGGCCCACCCGGGGCCGGTGCCGGAGTTGTTCCCGAACAGCTCGCTGCCATCGTCGATCCAGCCATTCCCGTTCCGGTCGAGCACCAGCAACCCGTCATCCGCCCCCACCCAGCCGGTGCGCTCGGCAAAGCCGTTCTTGTCATGGTCGAAGGTGATGTCAAAATCGTGCCCCAGCGTCTCCACCCCGTCGCCGTCGAGGTCAAGGACCAGCGGGCTGATGCTGTTCTCGGCAAGCTCGAACAGAGCGCCAAGATTTGGCATCCAGCAACCCAAAGAGAACAGCGGAGGGCCGAACTCAACCAAAGGCTCCTCGAAGCTCTGAACATTGGGAATATGGCCCGCAATCGGACCAGTCGGGGCATAGTCCGGACGGGTCCGATCAACAGGATTTATAATCGGAATCCCCCATACCGGTGCGCCTGGAACAGCGTACCAGACCGGACTTCTGAACCCCATCCGGTCATTGAAAGAGAAAAGATCGCCAACATCACCGGGGTGGCCAGTCGCCCGGTAAATTCTGTTGGCCCAGTCCGTACAAGCCTGCGCCTCGCCCCCAAACCAACTCCCGATCAGCGCATAATCATATCCGGTATTTTCCAATGCCTTCAAGGCATCCAGAATCGCGTTGAACTGCTCGGCGGTGACCGGAACACCTCGGGTAAGGTGATCTTCACTGAGTCTGTCATCCTCTCGCCGAATAATTCCGTCGTCTGTTCGAGAACATCCGCGACGTATCAGCCCCAAGCCAGTCCTGTTCTGATTTGCGCCGATGGTATAGGGGATGCCATCCGGCCCCCGAAGCGTCACGTTCATGTGACCGAGTGAGCGGTTTCCAGGATCAAGGTTCGCCTTGAACACATTGAATTCGACCGTATAGCCAGTCATCAATCATACTCCACGACAAAGATGGAAAATCCATCGCATTGAACGGTATC
>JAJTIB010000155.1 GCA_021300075.1 Rickettsiales bacterium | reverse complement strand
CGTGATTTCAGGCCAATGCGAGAGCAGGGGGGGAGAAAGCTCTGGCAGAATAGCCGCATCATAAGTGATGATGCGGGTGACGCGGTGGCCATGTGCCACGAGCGTGGCGGCTAAATCGACCCGGATATCTTTGCCGCTCAGATAAAGAAAATGGGCTGGCTCAGGATACCGCGTGATGAGCGCTGCGCTCAGCTCGCTGGCATTGGGCGCGAGGATTTCGGCGCGACTGAAGCCCTTATCGATTGCAGCTTTGCGGCTGCGATTGCCCACGGTAAAGAGCGGCAAATGGGAGATGATCGCGGCATTGTTGACGGATTTGAGGGCGTGTTGAGATGTGGTGAGGATGGCGGTAAAGTCGCTGTTCTCCAGAGTCACTGGCCGTTCAATAATGCGGATGACCGGTGCGATGATGGTTGGGATGCCGCGCACACTCAGCGCGGCGGCGAATCGCGCGCTTTCGGCTTCGGGGCGGGTGAGCCAGATGGTCATGTTGATAAATGCTCCAGCAGATGTCCGCCGCGTGCGCGTAATTTTTTACCAATCTCATCACCTAATTCTACAGCATTGGCGCGTGGGGCTTCGGCCTCTTCCTGATAACGAGTAGAGCCATCCGGCGCGATGACTTCACCACGCAGAAAAATTTTATCGCCGTGGCACTCGGCCAGTCCGGCAATGGGCGTGCGGCACGAGCCGTCGAGTCGTGCCAGCATGGCGCGTTCGGCATCAGCGCAGGTGAAGCTCTCGGTATGTGAAATGCCTGATAACATGGTTCGAAGTTCGGTATCATCGGCACGGCATTCGATGGCGATAATTCCTTGCGCGGCGGCGGGCAGCATGATTTCGGGCGCGATTCGCTCACGGATATGTTCGCTCAGTCCCATGCGGTCAAGTCCGGCGCAGGCGAGAAACGTGGCCATCGCAACACCGTCCTGCAATTTCTTGAGGCGCGTTTCGACATTGCCGCGTAATTCGACAATTTTCACATCCGGATAAAGATACCGTAATTGCGCCGCACGCCGAAGTGAGGATGTGCCGACCACTGCGCCATCCGGCAGTGCATCAAGCCCGGCGATACTGGGGCTTATCCAGCCATCGCGTGCATCATCACGCGGCAGCACAGCAGCAATGATGAGTCCCTCCGGCAGGACGCTCGGCATATCTTTGAGTGAATGCACGGCGAGATCAATGCGTCGCTCGAGTAAGGCGTCTTCCAGTTCTTTGGTGAAGAGGCCCTTATAACCCCAGTCGGTCAGTTTGGCGCCCTGATTACGGTCGCCTGCGGTGGTCATCGGGTGTAGCGTTGCGTTCAGATCAGCATGCGTCGCCAGCAGCGCCGCGCGCAGTTTTTCTGCTTGCGTCAGGGCAAGCTTGCTGGCACGCGTGCCAATGCGTAAAACATGACTCATAGAGTGCTTCGGTAGCGTATCAGGGGGCGATGAACAAGAATTTTACCGTCTTAGGGATTGAATCAAGCTGCGACGAAACCGCCGTGGCGCTGGTGCGTGCGGATAAAACCATCCTCGCCCAGGCGCTGGCTTCACAGCATGAGTCGCACGCGCCCTATGGCGGCGTTGTACCCGAGATTGCCGCGCGCGCCCATCTCGCCCAGATTGATCGGCTGCTCGCGCCGCTGCTGCGTGATACGGCGGCTATTGATGCGGTGGCGGCTACGACCGGCCCAGGACTGATTGGTGGGGTGATTGTGGGGGCGATGGTTGGTAAGTCGATTGCCGCAGCACTCGGCAAACCGTTTCTTGCCATCAACCATCTCGAAGCCCATGCGCTCACCGCTCGGCTGACGGAAACGGTGGAATTTCCCTATGCACTTCTGCTTGTCTCGGGCGGTCATTGCCAGATACTGCGCGTCGCGGGGGTGGGTGAGTATCAGCTTCTTGGCGCGACGCGCGACGATGCGCTCGGTGAAGCCTTTGATAAATGTGCGAAGATGCTGGGATTACCTTTTCCCGGTGGCCCGGCGCTCGAACGCGCTGCGCGGGGTGGTAATCCTCAGGCCATTCCTCTGCCGCGCCCCATGCTCGGCAGCTCAGGGTGTGATTTTTCATTCTCTGGCCTCAAGACGGCGGTGCGTCTTGCGATTGAATCGCATCGCCATCAAGGCCATGCGATTGACGATGTTTTCCGCGCCGATATGGCCGCGTCGTTTCAGGCGGCAGTGGCCGAGGTGCTGGCAGATCGGCTGCGTCATGCCTGCGATTGGCTGGCGCTTCGTGGGCCGGTGAATGCCTGGGTGATGGCGGGCGGGGTTGCGGCTAATCAGTATCTGCGACCGGTGATTGCGGCTGCGATCGCTCCTTATGGTCTGCCGCTTTATGCGCCGCCACTGGCGCTTTGCACCGATAATGCGGTGATGATTGCCTGGGCGGGAATTGAGCGTTTTCGCCTCGGGCTAGTGGATGGGCTCGACGCCGAACCCCGCGCCCGCTGGCCGTTATTTAGCGTCAGCGCTTCGGCTTGAAGCCGTGATGGGCGAAAATTGCCTGCGCGTTTTCGCGCTGCAGATATTCGAGAAACGCCCGTGCTTCGGGCATGGTCTCACCAGCAATGACGAGTGCGGTAAAAACCGTTTCAGTGTCTGGCGTGGTGGGTAATAGGCTAAGGATGGTGAGGTCAGGATCGTCCATCGCCACGGGTGCGAGCAGGATGCCCATGGTATTGGGTTCTTGAAGTGCCGCCTGCATGGAGGCAGTATTGACCACATAGCGTAGTGATTGCGGGGCGAGGGATTGCGCGCGTAGAAGCGCCAGACTTTTTACCCCTAAAGGCGAGATTGCGGGGTCATAAATCACCAGCTGGCGCTCCAGTTCTTCACCCGCTAATAAAGTGGCGAGCGACAGTGAATCACTGAGTTTGGCGGCGGGATCGTTTTTTTTTCGCTGCACCAGCGCCAGTCCGGCTGTCACGAGGGGGCGGGTAGCAAACACATCCACCTGGCCGCGTGTTTCTAGCGTGGCTTGAAGCGCCGTATCGGCGCTGATGATTAGCTCAGCCTGCAGGCCTTCTTCAATCAAGCTGGCGGGATCTTTGGTTGCAGTTGAAAGCAGCGTGACCGAGCGATGGTTGGTGACCGCATAATCACGCACTATCATCTGCAAGGGAACAAGAATCTCCGGATCCGCCATGATGCGAAGCTCAGCCGGAGCGTCACCGCGCGTGGGCGCGGCCATAGCGAGTGCAGCAGAAACGCTGAAGTAAAAAATGGACTGGAGAATGCTACGCATCGTGCTATTCTCTCGCTCCTACATTGATTCGTCAACCTGTCGCTTCGAAAAACCATGTCGAGCAAACGTTTTATTCAGCTGATGGTAGCCGTGTTTATCCTCGGTGCCTTGCCATTTCTTATTCTGCAACCCAATGCGGCGTCGAGTGCGGGGCTAAGTCACGGTTTCCGTTTTCCGCTTGAGCATTTTTTGTCGTTGTTTTTACTCCTGACGCTCGGGCTTTGGGCTGCGCTTTTACCACTTGAAGGCGCGGTGATTCTGCCGCTGGGCTTTCTGTTGATGGTGTTGGTGGGGGCCGTGGCGGTGCTTGGTATCAGTGAATATCAGGGCTTACGTTATTTTCTGCTCGCCGGTGTGCTTGGTTTTGCTTTACTCGTGGGTTTGACGCGTCATAAGGCGACAATTTTAAGTGTGATGCTGATGGGGTCGTGCGGGTTTCATTATGGTCTGCGTGCCGTGCTGGCAGTACCGGAAGATGCCTCGCCGCTTTATTTTCTGCTCGGGCTGATGCTTTCGCTCGCTTCGATTCTGCCAATTACTGTGGCGTTTGGCGTCACGCTTTTTTCTGAGCATGATGCTTGGGTGGAAAAGCTAAAAACCACCCTGCCTGCGCGGGCGCTGCGAGAATTTTTTCGCTAGCCATTCGTTTACATACACTCTGCAAAAGTCTTGGTGATGGCGAGCAGCATCCGGTCATAACCATTTTTTGCCCAAGGAATGACCGGCACTTCGCCTGCACTATAACTGCGTTCGGGATTCAGCATTTTGATTTGTGCGCGACTTAATTGCGCCAGACGTTTCACGGACGAGGAATCCGTTTCGCTGATGAGGCAGCGCACCTCAGAAACTTTGGCTTTGGTCATCAGCTGCTGCAGGGTCTTTGCCCCTATATATTCTTCGGGGCGCTGGGTGATATAGCCCGCCGTGATACCGAAGCGCACCTGGAAATATTGATAGGCATCATGGTAGGTCATGAAGGGAATAGTTTTCGAATCGTCGCGGTTACGCGTCCGCGCTTCAATGAAAAGATTTTGTATGCCGGGATAAACTTCGGCGCGTAAACGCAGGGCAATGCGCGTGGCATTTTTCTTTAACGTGGG
>JAJTIB010000183.1 GCA_021300075.1 Rickettsiales bacterium | reverse complement strand
GAAGCTTGATTCTCAGAAAACAGCCTATACCGAACTGCGCTCGATTCTGGCGCGGTTTCAAACGGCGGCCAAATCACTCAGCAACCCGCCCGGCGTGGGAAATGATGCCAGTAATATCTTCAAGTACCGCAGGGCAACCTTGACTACGAATAATGGTTCCTCCGCATCGAATTTCATGGCGGTGACCGTGCAGCCGGGGGTGGCAACGCAGGGTTTTACCATTAACGAAGTAAGCCAGATTGCGCGCGAAACCAAGCAGAGCAGCAATGATTTTCTGGTGGCAAGCGCCACGTCCGGCTCGGTGGTGACGGCTGCCGGCTCGCCCCAGGTGGGCAAGTTCTCGGCCGGCACGTTTTCGCTCAGAGTAACCGATGGCGGGCCGGCCGCAGTAGTGACGCTTAATGCAGGCGATACGCTGCAGACGGTGGCGAATAAGTTCAATGATCTGAAAAGCCGCACCGGTATTCAGGCCACCGTGCTGAAAGTGGCGGATGGCACGCCGAACAGTACGTTCCGTCTGGTATTTACCGCCACAAAGACAGGCTTGCCCACCGGGTTTGACCTTGAAACAACAGGTACCGTGACCAGCGACCCGGACGGGGTACTCGCGCAGATGACTTTCACCACCAATCAGACAGCGCAGAATGCCAAATTCAAACTGGACGGGGTCGATATTGAACGCGAGACCAATGCGGTATCAGATGCGGTGACGGGGGTGACGTTTAATGTGAAACAGGTTACACCGCCGGCGACTACGATTACGCTCAGCGTGACGCCCGATACTGAGATTGTGAGAAATGCCATCACCGAATTTGCGGATGCGTATAACGAATTCCGCACCTTTAATTCCAGACAAACAGAACTGGGAGATGATGGATTACCGCTTGAAACTGCACTGCTGTCGAATGATAGCGCGCTGCGTAGCATCGTATCGAGCATCGCAAGCGAGGTTTCGCGTGTGGTGGGCGGTATTACGGGTGGCAACCCGTCAAGGCTGTCCGATGTGGGAATTAATTTTGAAGATTTTGCCGGCAATGCGGATACACCGCTGACGCGGAACATCATTACGATTGATACAGATAAACTGACCTCGGCGCTGGAGTCGAACTTTAATGGGGTGCAGCGCCTGTTTGAGTATCAGCTCGCTTCCGACAATGCTGCGCTTTCCACCTTCAAACGCACCAATGCGCTGGGCATCAGCGACTTTACACTCACGATTGACCGCACCGCCGTGCCGCCTGTTTACCGCGCCGCCTATACGGTTGGCGGGGTGGCGCAGACGGTTGATCTTGATGCAACCACGACCACCAGCGGCGGCCTTTTGCTCAAAGGCAAAAGCGGTACGGTCCTTGCGGGGCTCGAGATGATTTTTGCTTCAACGGCCAACACTGCGACGATCAATGTGACAGTGACGCAAGGTATCGGTGACCGGATGTTTAACGCGCTTGAAAATATCCTGAATGATGCGGACGGGGTGCTCACCAACGCTGAGACGCAGCTGGTGGAGTTGGAGCAGCGCAATAGCGATGAGATCGTCAAGATAGACGAACAGATTGCCCAGTACCGTGATGATCTTCTTGCGAAATTCACGGCGCTGGAATCGGCTCTCGCCAGAGCCAACAGCCTGTTGCAATTGCTTGACGCGCAGAATAATGCACGCAATAGTTAGTTTGTTTCATTTATAATGCTCAGGGAGCATGTGGTCGCATGAGCGTGAACCAGCGTCAGGGAACTCACAAAGCTTATCAGCGCGCGAGTCATACAGTGTCAAAAACCCGTCAGGTGGTGATGCTTTATGATGGCGCGATTCGCTTTTTGCAGCAGGCGCGCGAGCATATGGTCGCCGGCGAAATCGAAGCCCGCTACCACAAGCTGGTGCGGGTTGGTGAGATTATCATGGCACTTCAGTCCTGTCTCGATTTTGAACAGGGCGGTGAGCCGGCCAAGGTGCTTTATGATTTTTACGCACTCGCCGATACCCGCATCCTCAGTATGCACCGCACTGGCAGTGTCGAAACTTGTGATCAGGTGATCCGTGACCTCAAAGCCATGCGCGATGTGTGGGAGGTGATAGATCGTGGCGAGTCGGCCGGTCAGTCTGGCACCACTCCTGAATCGACTGGGCAGGATTTGCCGCTCGATACCCCAAAAGACCCGATCACTTTTTCCGCGTAGCCTGTCAATTTCTAAAGCATCTTAGGTGGATGCTCTCTGCCGCCAATTGGCACGGGGATTGCTTTAGTCAGGTCGTACCTTAAGGGGCGTCCTGCATGAATCTTTCATTACTAAGCCTACCGGTCAATCCAGCCACAGCAGGTAACGCTACTGCGCCCGTGGGCTTGTCGGATGTATCGGTCGATGCTGACTCGGGCCAAGCCGGGGCAAGTGATTTCGCGCAGCTGCTCGTGCCTGCGGATAATGCCGAGGCAGTCGATGTCGTCGCTAAGACGCTGGTATTGGCGGAACTGGAGGGTGAGCTGGTGGCGAATGTCACCATTGCACAGGAACTTCCCGCAACCTTGCCCCCTTTGACACCTGCCCAAGAAGTACTGAAAAATCTTGCCCCTGTACTCAGCCATAAACTGACGCCGCAGGAAGGGTCGCGCCTGCTCGCGGCATTTAGCGAGTTTTCGGGCGGCGAGCAGCCCTCGGACCAGTTGAAGGCGTTACTGGAATCCGCCGCGACAGATGAGAATAATGGCGTGAATGAGTTAGCGGACACAGATCTGACGCTTGATGCTGGTGTGACGGTAGAAGATGTCGTGAAGCAATGGTTGAGCGAGACAAGTGATACCAGAGATTCAGCGGCGGCAACCCTGCAACGAGTCGTGCAATGGCTGACTCAGGCACTGCCACCACAGGAGGAGGTCCTGGCGCAGGCAAACGCGCTTGCCACCTTTCCTGACCCGCAAACGGCGGCGCGTACAGAAGAAGAGAAACGTACCGAGGCGCTGGCCGTTCTGATGCCGGGCATGATTCCCGTCACCCCACCCGAGACGGTGACATTACCGCCCGTCACTCAGGAAGCGAATGGGCTTAATGCTCAGAAAAAAACATTGCCGGAAATTACTTTGCCGGTCATGGGCGTAGTAG
>JAJTIB010000156.1 GCA_021300075.1 Rickettsiales bacterium | reverse complement strand
GATTAAGCGCTTAGTCAAAGATCTGAACATGAATATCGAGGTGCTGGGCGTGCCGACCTTACGTGAGAGAGACGGGCTGGCGCTATCTTCGCGCAATCAGTATCTTGACGCGGACGAGCGCAAAATCGCACCGAAACTTTACGCGATTTTACAGCAGACGTCGAACCATATCCGCTCTGGTGCAGATGTGAAAGACATGTTGGGGCTGGCGGAAAAAGAGATAATCGCGGCGGGATTCACGAAAATAGATTACATCGAATTACGCGAAGAGGAATCCCTCATGCCAGTAGTGAATTTCAGTGAGGAAACGGCGCGGCTGCTCTCGGCCGTGTGGCTTGGCAAAACACGGTTGATTGACAATGTAAGAGTGGCGATTGGTAAGTAAGATGACGGGTGGCGACTGGTAGGCATGAACTTATGAACGAACAGGAAATTCTGCGCGAGTTTGAGTCGGCGGAGGCGATTCTGAGGGGGCATTTCGTGCTGTCTTCGGGGCTGCATTCGGATACTTATCTGCAATGTGCACGCGTGCTGATGAATCCTGTGCGCGCCGAAAAACTATGCGCGGCACTGGCGCAGAAAGTGCGCTCTGCGATGTCGTCCCATCGCATTGAACTCATCGTCGCTCCCGCCATGGGCGGTGTGGTGGTGGGTTACGAAATGGGACGTCAGCTTGGGGTGGAGTCGATTTTCTGCGAGCGCGAGAATGGCGCATTTACGCTTCGGCGCGGCTTCGCCATTCCACCTGGCGCAAGAATCCTGCTAGTTGAGGATGTAGTGACCACAGGGAAATCTTCTCTTGAAACAGTAGAATGTATCCGTACCCATGGCGGCGTGGTGGTGGCCGAAGCCTCGCTCATTGACCGTTCGGGCGGGGAATCAAAAAAACTCCCATTCCCGCTGTTTTCCCTGCTCACTCTCGATGTGAGAACCTACGCAGCCGATGCTTTGCCAACGCATCTGGCTGCAATTCCCGCCATCAAACCCGGGAGTCGGTTTTTGAAAAAGTAAGCGAAGTCTATTTCGCTGGCGAGACCATCATCACCATTTGGCGACCTTCGGAAGAAGGCTCCTGATCGACGCGAATGGCGTCTTTCAAGCGCTCCTTGATACTGACGAGCAGCTTCATCCCGATTTCCTGATGCGCCATTTCGCGGCCTCGGAAACGCAGGGTGAATTTCACCTTGTCCCCTTCAGCCAGAAACTCCATTACATGCCGCATTTTGATTTCAAGGTCGTGCTTATCAATCCCAGGGCGCAGCTTGATTTCCTTGATTTCTATAATTTTTTGCTTCTTGCGGGCTTCCTGCTGTTTTTTCTGCTGCTGGTATTTATATTTGCCGTAATCAAGAATTTTACACACGGGCGGCTCGGCATTAGGGGAGACTTCAACGAGGTCCAGCCCTGCTTCCTCGGCCATACGCAAACCCTCGCGGGTGGAAACGATGCCGACCATTTCGCCATCCGCTCCTACAAGTCGAATTTTTTCGACTTTAATATAGTGATTGATGTTTGGTTCATTCGGATCGCGCTCCTTCTCGAAGCGGCGCTCGGGGCTACGCGCGGGGCGCGGTGCGGAGGGTTTGAACGGAGGACGGTAAGGGGGGCGGGAGCCGCCGCCCGGGGGTCTGCTTGAAGGCGGTCTAGTATTCATAAATCGTGGTCATCATAAGGTAGTGAATCTCCGTCTTAGTGAAACGATACAACTACGGTCATGCCGGAGGCTGTATTTCATTTGTCAGGGTAGCAATTGCTGCATCAAGTGCAAGTGTTTCTTGAGTTTCCAACCCTAACCGACGGATGGAAACCGTACGTGCGTCGCGGTCGCGACCGCCGACGGCAAGAATAAAGGGCACTTTCTGGAGCGAATGATCGCGTACTTTGTAATTGATTTTATTGTTACTGAGATCGCATGACGCGCGGATACCGGCTGCTTTGAGCGCGGCAGTCACTTCCTCTGCATAGTCGTCGAACTCGTTGGTGATGGGGCAAATAACCGCCTGAAGCGGCGCCAGCCAGTGTGGGAATTTTCCAGCATATTGTTCAATCAGAATGCCGAGAAAGCGTTCAAAAGAGCCAAGAATCGCGCGGTGGAGCATGACGGGGCGGTGCTTTGCTCCATCTTCAGCGATGTAATTTGCCCCTAGCCGCTCAGGCAATACAAAATCTACTTGTAAAGTTCCGCATTGCCAGTCGCGCCCGATTGCGTCGCGCAGCACGAATTCGAGCTTGGGCCCGTAAAACGCGCCCTCGCCCGGGTTCAGGGTATATTCAAGACCCGCCGTGGTGACGGCTTCTTTGAGCGCGGCTTCGGCCTTATCCCAGGTCGCGTCAGAACCTGCGCGCTTTTCCGGACGGTCGGAAAATTTTACTCGTACTTCGGTAAAACCTAGATCGCGGTAGACTTGCTTGAGTAAGTCGCAGAAAGCAACGGTTTCGCTGGTGATTTGCGCTTCGGTGCAGAAGATATGCGCGTCGTCCTGTGTAAAGCCGCGTACCCGCATGAGCCCGTGCAGTGCGCCTGAAGGCTCGTTACGGTGGCAGTTGCCGAATTCTGCCATGCGGATGGGAAGGTCACGGTAGGATTTGATACCGATGTTAAAAATCTGCACATGGCAGGGGCAGTTCATTGGCTTGATGGCAAGGAATTTCTCCTCCGATTCGCTGATGAACATGTGTTCCTTGAATTTTTCCCAGTGACCGGAGGTTTCCCACAGCGTCCGCTCGACGAGGATGGGGGTTTTCACTTCGATATAACCGTGACGCTGCAACTGGCGGCGGATATAACCCTCTAATTCGCGGTATAGTGTCCAGCCCTTAGCGTGCCAGAAAACCTGTCCCACCGCTTCTTCCTGCAGATGAAACAGGTCAAGTTCGCGCCCGAGTCTACGGTGATCGCGCTTTTCAGCCTCCTCCAGCATTGTCAGATGGGCTTTTAGCTCCTTATCTGTGGCAAAGGCGATACCATAGATTCGCTGGAGCATTTTGTTGCGACTATCGCCGCGCCAATAGGCGCCCGCGAGCTTTGTGAGTTTGAAAGCGGCGGTAATTTTGGCAAGATTTGGTACATGCGGACCGCGGCATAAATCGATGAAAGCATTCTCGCCCGTACCCTGACGGTAGAGAGAGATTTTTCCATGCTCAGTTGTATCATCTTCGGGAGCATTGCGGATAAGCTCGGCTTTGTAACTTTCTCCGCGTGATTCAAACAGGCGTATAGCATCCTCGCGGTCCCACATTTCGCGAGTGACGGCGCTCTGGCGCTTGAGAATCTCGTGCATCTTCGCTTCGATTTTTGGCAAATCTTCAGGCGTAAGCGTAACATCTAAATCGATGTCGTAATAAAATCCGTGCTCGATAGTTGGACCAATGGCAAGTTTTGCCTGAGGCCAAAGCTCTTTCACCGCAAGAGCCAGCACTTGAGCGGTGAGTGTATGCCGCATCACATCCAGACCGCTCACATCTTTACTGGTCAGAATCTGAAATTGTGCGTTTTTTGTAATCGGCAGGTATAAGTCACGCTCAATGCCGTCGAGCTTGGTGGCAATCGCCGCTTTGGCCAACCCCGCGCCAATGCTCATCGCCACTTCTTCGCCCGTAGTACCCTGAGGGTAGCTGCGTGTGGAACCGTCAGGAAGGGTGAGAGTAACCGTGCGTTGAGAGGCGGCGGCATGCGGCATGGTTTAAAATATCCTATTGGGTGACGAAACACCCTAAGATTCGGCCTGCGGCATGTCAACTGACATTGAGCACTGAGTCGATGCTCAGCATCCTACGAAACTGTTTAGCGGATGGAGAGCCTGCGGGCATCAATGCCTAACGGTAGATGTATGAGGTTGTGCGGATGCTGCTTCGGGATTTTTCGCGCTTTAGTACGACTGGGGTTAACAGGTTTGAATTCCCTCAGCTAGGCCGCACCTAAAATAGTCATCGCCGCCCCCGGATGGTCGCTGAATTCCTTCACAAACTGCAATACTCCAGGTGCATCCATGTAGTGCGGCACATCGTCGCCATTTAGTGTGTGCCGCGCTAAAATTGCCTGTGCTGCCATCTTATCAAGATTAACATGAGCCATCGCCCATTCAGGAAAAAGCCGACGGTCAATTTCGTCGTAGCTTAAAGTTTTGATATTGCTGTGACGTGGGTCGCATAAAATGGCGGCATAGACTTTTTCAACGCCCGCACGCTCGCCCTCCAGGCACTGCATGAAGCCATGCAGATGGGAAACCAGAATACCGGTTATGTTGAGCCTTGAGTTATGTTTGCGGGAAGAGGCAAGGATATCACTCAGATCCGCCTCGGTGAGGTCGCGCCGTGCCTGACTGACATAGATAAGTCGAATCATGATGGCCTGCCGCAGTTTTTGCTTACTACGAAATTGGCTGCACCTTACACCAGATCAACGAGGATTGCCAGTGCTTCCTCAGGTTGAATGTTTGCCATGGGATCGCGTTGCAGGGTGCGGACATGTGTACCTATGGGCGCCGAACGCGTGGGGTCTGAAGCTCCGGAAAAAAGCACCAGCGACGAGCAGCCGGCGGCGGCGATCACATGCATTGGGCCAGTATCATTACCCACCGCCACGATTGCCTCACGTGCAAGGCTTGCAATCTGAGCAATACTGGTTTTGCCGCATAAATTAATGGCCGCAGGAACGGCTTTTGCAATGTCGCCCAGCACGATGCGTTCGCTTTCCGTGCCAAGAAGTACCGGAGTTATGCCGCGTTCGGATAAGATAAGGGCGAGTGCAATAAAATGCCCGATCGGCCAGCGTTTTTCAGGTCGATGTGCGGCGCCGCCGGGAACGATCAACGCATAAATTCCATCCCCACGTCTTGGCAGAGGAAAATCTTCTTTCAGCCAGCTGATGTCGGGCATTTTGTGAGTATGAATACCTGTAATCGCCAACTGGCTACGGTCATGATCCAGCGCGTGTAATTCCCGCCGCGTCGGGTCATTGAAGCGATGCGAATGGCGACGACCAACGCCACAAAAGGGGGGGCGAGGGCGTTTAAAAAGCCACCAGTAGGCACTCGACCGCTCGGAGGTTTGCAGGTCATAAACAAAATCCCATTTTTTCTGATTCAGCAGGCGGGATAGTCGGTGGATTGCGTAAAAATTGTAAAGTCGCGGTTTTTTATCGATCCAGATTTCATCAAAATACGGGCTGGCGCTTAACAGATCCGCATAAGGTTGGGTGGTGAGAAGGGTAATTTTTGCCTGCGGATGATGGGCGCGGATGGCAGCAAAGGCGGCAGTCGCAAGGATAATGTCCCCAAGCGCGCCATGTTTGATGATGAGAATATTCTGCAAAGTCTTTATCCCAATAACTCGCGGTAAACTTTAATTGTTTTATCTTTCATCTGTTGCAGGGAAAAATGACGTCGTACATGGTCGCGGGCAAAATCACTCATTGCCTGAATCATTTCAGGGCTGCGTGAAAGGCCAAATCGAATTGCTTCAGCAAGAGTTTGCGAGTCGCCCGGCGGCACTAGGTAGCCGGTTTCATTTGCAATGATAGTTTCACGCACGCCCCCATGATCAAACGCGACCACGAGCTTGCCCATCGTCTGAGCCTCAATTGAGGTGCGACCGAACGCCTCCGGCTTGATCGAGGGTATTAATACCAGATCGCTTAGGGAATAGGCTTCGTTCATGAAATTAGTATTGCCCGCAATTCGCACTCTGCCTTCGAGGCCGCGCGCGCGAATCTCTTTTTCAAGTTCGCGCCGGTAATCTTCGTGACCATGATCGCTGCCAAGAAATATACACAAAAAAGGAACATCCGCGAGGCGCGAGAGTGCGTCAATCACTTGACGGTGGCCTTTGATGGGCGAAATACGCGCCGGAACAAGGATGATTTTTGGGTGATCTTCCGTAAGCCGCCACTGGCGTGAAAGAATAATAATGCGGTCGGGGATAATTTTCTCAGGATTGAAAGTTGTCTCATCCACCCCGCGCGGAATCAGACGAATGATGGCAGGGTCGGGGTGATATTCGCGCGTGATATAGTCCTCAATATAATGCGAAATCGCAATGACGCGCGCGCCTTTGGTCATGACGCGGTTATAGCGGCGCTTCAAGAAATGTTCGACGCCATAGGCCCCATGCACTGTAGTGACAAGTGGAATGCCCGTGCGTTTGGCAGCTACATACGCAGCCCAGGCTGGCGCACGCGAACGCGCATGAATTAACGAAACGTCGCGCTCGCGAATAAGGTTCTCCAGCTGTTTTGCATTTTTCCAGATAGTGAGAGGGTGTTTGTCCTGAAGTGGCAAGGTAATGTGCTCGCCGCCATGGTAGTGGACATGCGGAATCATCGGCCCACCCGAAGAGGCGACGAGCGGCTTCATTCCTGCGTCGCGAATGGCGCTGGTGATTTCTACCGTGCCGCGCTCAACCCCGCCGGAAATCAGCGCGGGCAGGACTTGCAGAATGGTTTTAGCGGAAGACATCGCCATGGGACTAAGCATGTTTCGTGCTTTCGTTCCAGCGAATTGACGAATTGGTGAAATGATGAAATGAAGAATGAATGAAGCATGAGACAATAAATCCATGACTACGCGCTTTCATCCATCGCCAAACGGTTATTCCATTGCCTATGAGCAGTCGGCTGGCGAGGGGGTGGGGGTAGTATTCATCCATGGTTTTCGCTCAGACAAAAACGGCTCTAAAGCCATCGCACTTGAGGAGTTCTGCAAGTCGCACAAAATTCCCTTCACCCGATTTGATTGTTTCGCGCATGGAGAAACCAAGGGCGATTTTCTGGAATTCACCATTGGTCATGCCCTTGCCGATACCCTCGAAATCCTCGATCATGTGGCAACTGGTCCGCAGATTCTTATTGGTTCCAGTATGGGCGGTTGGGTGATGCTATGCGCTGCGCTTGAACGTAAAACGCAGGTAAACGGCTTGATTGGCGTCGCCGCTGCGCCCGATTTCACTGAAACTTTCCCGGCAAAAATGACGCCAGAAGAGCGCCGCCAGATGGAAGAAGATGGAGTTATCTGGCGCATGAGCGAGTATTGGGGCAGGGAGGTGCCCACCACCAGACACCTGTTTGAAGAAGCTAAGGCCCATCTCCTGATGGATCACCCGATTCCTTTCGACGGTCCGGTTCATTTGCTGCAGGGGCAGCGCGACGAGGACGTGGCCTGGCCGCTCGCGCTTGAAATCGCCGCAAAACTTACCAGCCCTACGGTTAATGTGTCTTTTATTAAAGACGGTGATCATCGCCTTTCGCGTCCCGAAGATATGCGCCTGTTATTCGCGGCGCTGGTGGGAATGCGTGAAAATCTTTCGTAACATATTGACGGCGTGAATGGGAGCGTTTACCTCTCTGGCGCAGATTCAATCAAGCCCTTGAGAGCCTATGAAACCTAAACGCATCCCTCTGAATCCCTGTTTTTCCTCGGGTCCTTGCGCTAAACGCCCGGGCTGGTCACTCGCCGCCCTTGAAGGCGCAGCACTTGGCCGTTCGCACCGCGCGAAAATCGGTAAATCCAAGCTCGCCGAGGTTATTGAACGTAGCAAAAAGATACTTGGGATTCCGGCGGATTATCGGCTTGGCATTCTGCCCGCGTCCGACACCGGGGCGATTGAGGCAGCCATGTGGTCGCTTCTTGGTGCGCGGGGGGTGGATGTATTGGCATGGGAAAGTTTCGGCAGCACGTGGGCGAGTGACTGCAAAAAGCAACTGAAGCTCAAAGACCTCAGGATTATTGACGCCCCGTATGGCGAATTGCCGAATTTAGCGAAAGTGGACTGGTCGCATGATGTGGTGTTCACTTGGAACGGCACAACTTCCGGTGTGCGCGTACCCCGCAGCGACTGGATTGCGGATAATCGTCAAGGCCTCGCCATTTGCGATGCGACCTCGGCTGTATTTGCGATGGATGTGCCTTTTCATAAACTCGACGTGGTAACCTGGAGTTGGCAGAAAGTACTGGGCGGTGAAGGCGCACACGGCATGCTGGCACTCAGCCCGCGTGCGGTGGAGCGTCTTAGAACTTATACGCCCGCCTGGCCTCTCCCCAAGATTTTTCAACTGAATAAAGGCACCGAACTAATCGAGGGTATTTTTCTGGGCGAGACCATCAACACCCCCTCCATGCTCTGTGTAGAGGACGCAATTGACGGACTCGTCTGGGCCGAATCCATCGGCGGCTTGCCCGCTCTCATTCAGCGATCGGAGGCGAATCTTGCCGCCATTCGCGCATGGGTGGATCATACGCCTTGGGTCGAGTTTCTCGCAAATCAGCCAAGCACCATTTCCTGTACTTCTATTTGCCTGAAAATTGTAGATGGCTGGTATCTCGCACTTGATGCCAAGGCGCAGGAAAAAGTGGCCAAAGATATGGTGGCGCTCTTGGAGAAAGAAAAAGTCGCCTATGATATCGGCGCGTATCGCGACGCGCCGCCGGGCTTACGTATCTGGGGCGGGGCGACAGTGGAAACCAAAGATATCGAGGCCCTGTTGCCCTGGCTTGACTGGGCCTGGGCTGAAGTCAAACAACTGGCCGACAAGGCTGCCTAAGGAGAAAAAGATGCCGAAAGTTCTGATTGCGGATAAATTATCCCCCCAAGCCATCGAGATTTTTAAAAACCGTGGCGTCGAAGTCGATGTCAAAACCGGCCTGAGTGAGGACGAGCTTCTCAAAATTATCGGGCAGTATGACGGACTGGCTATACGTTCAGCCACAAAGGTAAATGCAAAGGTTTTAGAGGCGGCTACTAAGTTAAGAGTAGTCGGGCGCGCCGGAATTGGTGTGGATAACGTCGATGTTAAGGCGGCTACCGCGCGTGGTATTGTGGTGATGAATACGCCCTTTGGCAACTCGGTGACAACCGCTGAACATGCAATTGCGCTGATGATGTCGCTGGCGCGTCAGACGCCGGCCGCCAATGCCTCGACCCAGGCGGGCAAGTGGGAGAAAAATAAATTCATGGGTGTGGAGCTGGCGGGTAAGACGCTAGGACTCATCGGCTGCGGTAATATCGGCAGTATCGTAGCGGATCGAGCGCAGGGCCTTAAGATGAAGGTCATCGCCTACGACCCCTTTCTTTCTGCTGAGCGCGCGGCGGCGATTAATGTCGAAAAAGTTGAGCTGGCACAGCTTCTTCCTCGCGCTGATTTTATCTCGCTACACACGCCGATGACAGATACGACGCGGCATCTCTTAAATAAAGACACCTTCGCCAAATGCAAAAAAGGTGTGCGGATCATCAATTGCGCGCGTGGCGGGCTGCTGGTGGAGTCTGACCTGAAAGCCGCGATTGAAGCGGGGCAGGTCGCCGGCGCCGCGCTCGATGTATTTGAAGAAGAACCGGCAACGACCAATCCATTATTCGGGATGGAACAGATTGTGGCAACACCTCACCTGGGCGCCTCGACCTCGGAGGCACAGGAAAATGTCGCGATTCAAGTGGCCGAGCAGATGGCGGAATATCTGACCGTGGGCACGGTGATGAATGCGCTCAACATGCCGTCCGTCTCGGCTGAAGACGCGGCACGTCTTCAGCCCTATCTTACGCTGGCTGCGCGTTTGGGCGGGTTTGCTGGGCAGATGGTCAAGGCGGGGCTGACCAAAGTGACGATTGAATTTGAAGGCAAGGTCACCGAACTCAATACCAAGCCGTTGACAGCAGCGGCACTGAACGGACTTTTGACCCCGTTGATGGAAGGGGTGAATATGGTCAATGCGCCGGTGGTGGCGAAAGAGCGTAATATCGACGTGTCCGAAGTGCGGCATGAGCGTACGGCCCATTATAAAACATTGATGCGGGTGGTGGTGCAGTCCGACAAGGGTGTCTTCTCAGTCAGTGGGACGCTTTTTGGCGATAAACCTAGGTTGGTGGCGGTGGGGGACATTCCACTTGAAGCCGGACTTGGAAATCGAATGCTTTATGTAAATAACGAAGATAAGCCCGGACTCATTGGCAATCTTGGCAATCTTCTGGGGGATGCAAAAATCAACATTGCCAATTTTCACCTTGGCCGCAATAAAGAAGCCTCGGATGCGGTAGCGCTGATTGAAGTAGATCAGGCGATATCACCAGAGATGCTTAACAAAATTAGCAAGTTACCAAGCGTTAAAGCGGTAAATCTTCTGATTTTTGAGTAGCGCGGGCTTATTGGGCTTGATGCATATCTGCATCACCTAGTTGCAATTTTAGCTCATATATCACAGGCAGCCTGTGGATAACTGGCGTTTTGCCTCATGTTTTGGGATGAATCCCCCTGAACCGCTTGCCCTCCAATCATCAAGTGAAAGATTCTGGTTAATAAATTATCTTCTCCAGAATTAACATTTAGTTAATCTTTCCCTGTTAGGTTGAAGGTCAATCAGGGAGAGATACTATGTATATCAGTGTTCATAAGCGTTCCGCCGCCCGCCCCCAATTACAGCTTGCTGCGCTGGCCACGGGAACGACCAGCGATGTTTGGTCGGAGGAGGAGGAATTCAGTAAGATCGCCCGACGTCAGGTGCGGGTCGATATCGTACGTAAAGAAGCGCAGTATAATCTCGCCGCTGCGAATTAGACGCAAGCCAATAGCCGTGAGGTTTTAGCTCGATCGTTGATGCTGAAACTCTCTTGCCCCTTGGCCCGTGAAGCTAAAACCTCTCGGCTCCAAGCTCACGGCTTCAAGTTACTCCATGTGCTGGCCGCCATTGACAGACAATGTCTCGCCGGTGATGAATCCGGCCTCATCTGCTGCTAAAAAACAAACTGCCCGCGCGATT
>JAJTIB010000152.1 GCA_021300075.1 Rickettsiales bacterium | reverse complement strand
ATATCCAATGCAAAACCTGTGGCAATCCCTTGCCCTGCTGCCTTACAAATCGCTGCGGCCTTGGCTTCCTCCACCGGCCGGGTCGTGTCATAGACTTCCTTATTCGAGCGACGCTTAAGGATTTCCGCAAATAACGGATCTTTCGCTACCCTGTCGTTCTGTGTAAAATCAATGATGGCGACAGGCCGCTGATCGAGTTTTTCTTTCGAAGACCCCTCAGGAAATAAGGTGATGCTGGTGGCATAGCCCAGCTCTCGCGCTGCTATATCGAGCTGCTCCAGAAAACACCCATGGCCGATAATAATCTGGCGGCTATAGGGATCTGTTTGGGGCAATAACCGCTCCAAATCGCAATAAAGCACTATCCGGTCAGGCGTTCTCAAATCCACCAGCCAGGGCTGCATGTTGTGGGGGTTCGGGGCAAGAATCGCATAAGAAAGCGCCCGCATACGCGGGTCGCGGTAAGCGGCACTGCCCGCGCGCTGCCAGGGCGCGAGCGCTTCTTCCGGCTGGCGGGTTGAGACCCAGCCATAGCCGCCCATGCCGGCTGCTGCCAGAATGATGGCGGAAGAGCCTGCGATTTTGATAAATTTTCTGCGATTCATGGCTGCCTCCTTGGTAGTTATAGTCATTTGCATAAATAATTACACATCATTATTTATGCTCACTTGTGCAATAAATTGCTCTCGTGAGTATATTCACCTCGTCCCCACCAGATCATACGCCCGCCTTGCATGATCATCGAGCATTGATTTTGCATGGCCTGTTTCGGTGAAATAACCGCTCACTTCGCCATCTGTCACATCCGGATTGCTCGAGAGGCTGAGTGCCACCAGACGTTCCCCCGTTAGTGAATCGATTACTTCATTTTCGGTACTGATACCGCCGTTTGATACCGGCGTAAAGATGGCAATGGTGGAAACATAATTGAGTGGCGCCACCGCCGTGCTCACCCCGGTGATGGCGGGGCGTACGCGCATCACATTCGCACCCGCCGCCTGAGCGGGCAGATATTTTTTCGAGAAATTACTGATCAGCGATTCACGGTATTCTTTCTTCAATAGTGCGATCTGTTCGGCATCGAGCGAATCTGAATTGCTACCCGGCGCGTAGGTCACTTCATCCACCATAAACCCGATATAACGATCTCTGAACTGCGGGTTGACATAACGCAAATTTCCCTCGGCATCGGCCTGCATCTGGTTGTAACTGCCCAGAAACCCGGTGCGCGTTGTCTCCTGATTCGCGCAGCCATTCACCAGTAACAAGCATGCAAACATAAGAAAAATCGGAGATTTTTTAATCATCGTCATGGCAAAGTTCCTTTCTTCAATGCTCCCCCATAAAGTAAGTAGCCTTACTTAATTAGTAAGCCTGCTTACTAATGTAAAGCCTTTTCTATGACCCGCAAGACCCGCAGCAACGTGGTAAACTAACCCTTTTTTGAAGTATCTTGAAACGGTGACAAACGCCTTTTGTACCAAATTTCATGCTAAAGAGTTTGCAACATTACGAAGATGTCATGTGCGGGTAAGTCCAACAGACAACTCATCTATGCATGATGAGGGAGGAACAAACGTTCTATTCAGAAATTATAGTCACAAAACGGATGCTCTGCCAATTGTTGAACCAGGGAGAACACGATGAAAAAAACCTTACTCGCTATCGGAGTCGCTATTCTGCTTAGCGCTTGTTCTGGCATCGATGGAGAAAAATATATGGATACTAAACCAAAATTCGACCTGAAGTCCTATTTCACTGGCCCCATCAAAGCATGGGGGATCGTCCAGGATCGATCCGGTAATGTTGTAAGTCGATTCGATATTACCATGAAAGGCACGTGGGAGGGTAACCAGGGAACACTCGTTGAAGATTTTGTCTATTACGACGGCACGAAACAGCAACGTATCTGGAAGATTCTTGATCGCGGAGATGGCACATACGAAGGACGTGCAGACGATATCATTGGTAAAGCGGAAGGATTGAGTTTTGGCAATGCCGGACAATGGACATATGTCATGGATTTACCGGTTGCAGGCAGCACTTATCGTCTGCGCTTTGATGACTGGATGTGGGCTATGAATGACGGTGTGCTTATGAACCGTTCCTACATGAAAAAATTTGGTTTCACGGTGGCAGAGATCACCATTTTTATGAAGAAGCAATAGCATGACAATTCTTGCTACTCATAGCTGGATAATCGGTGCCAGTAGCGGCATCGGTGAGGCGCTGGCAAAAGAGCTGGCGAATCGAGGGGAAACGGTTTGTGTTTCTGCCCGTAGTAAAGAGGCGCTTGCTGCGCTGGTTTCATCGTTGAACGGTACGGGACACATAGCATTGCCTCTGGACGTATCAAGTCGTGAAGAAGTTTTACATGCAGTACAGAGCTTGCGCGTTAAATTTCCCCGAATAGATAGAGTGATTTTCATGGCGGGGATCTACACACCGATGTCTTTTGGGTCTATCGATCTTGATGAAGCTGAGCGCATTATTAAGGTCAACCTAACCAGCCCGTTTTATGTGGTTGAAGCGGTTTTACCCGTGCTAATTGCTCAAGGCGGCGGGCAGATTGCTCTTTGTGCCAGCGTTGCCGGCTATCGTGGGCTACCTAAAAGCCAACCCTACGGAGCAACGAAGGCGGGCTTAATCAATCTTGCGGAAAGTTTGGCGGCAGAAGTGCCCAAGCAGATCGACGTACGTGTGATCAATCCTGGTTTTGTGGAGTCGCGCTTA
This sequence comes from Rickettsiales bacterium, assembly GCA_021300075.1. Lineage (GTDB taxonomy): Bacteria > Pseudomonadota > Alphaproteobacteria > Rickettsiales > UBA3002 > JAFLDD01. Next base: position 1,732 of record JAJTIB010000152.1, on the reverse strand, counting down.
ACCAACAAAAATAATTTCAAAATGCCGATGCGTATTTCATCACACCAGGCCGCGAAAGCAATTGTTAAAGGGCTCGATAGCAGTGGATTCGAAATCCATTTTCCTAAAACATTTACACGAATGATGAAACTACTCTCAGTATTACCCAATTGGCTTTATTTTGCTTTCATGCGGAGACAATAATGTTTCGCATTATTGATTCTACTCACCAATACGTGAAGACCAGCCTGCAGCGTTTGCGCGGTGGCAGGTTAACGTGGCGCGAAAAAATAATGTTGATTGCGGCACTATTTCCCATCAGCCCCACTTTGGGGCTTATTGCCTATGTTGGCCACCGTTTCGGCTGGTAATGATTGAACGAATAACTCGCATTTTAGAGCGAACCGGAATAAAGATACACAGCATTAACGATGAAGAGAAACAGCATAATATGCGATTCTTGGTAATTGAAGACGACAAAGACATGGTTGACTACATTACGAAAGGGCTAATGGAGCACGGCCACGTCGTGGATAAAGCACTGGATGGAAAAGACGGCCTATTTTTTGCGACTACGGAAAAATATGATGCGATTGTAATGGATCGCATGTTGCCCAATATCGATGGCATGACGATTCTGCAAAGTATCCGTGGCGCAGGAAACAAAACACCTGTGCTGATTTTGAGCACTCTGGGTTCCGTGCAAGATCGTGTAAAGGGGTTAAAATCAGGTTGCGACGATTATTTAGTGAAACCCTTCTCATTTGAAGAATTATTGGCACGCCTTGAGGCTCTGGTGCGTCGCAGTCGGGATCAGGCATTAACGGAAACCAAACTGACCGCTGGCAACTTGACCATGGATTTACTCAGCCGCCGTGTAACACGTGGCGGGAAAGAACTGGATCTGCTGGCACGCGAATTTCGGTTGTTGGAATTTCTGCTGCAAAATAAAGGTCAGGTCGTAACGCGCACGATGCTTATTGAACATGTTTGGAATTACCATTTTGACCCTTTAACCAATGTTATTGACGTGCATATCTCACGACTACGCAAAAAAGTTGATCGAGATTTTGACACTCCTCTGATTTGCACCATTAAAGGGGCTGGGTACATTATCCATGATGATGCCTAAACGTTATACCCGAAGCTCCAGCTTTATTGTCGCCACAACTTCGGCCATTATTTTGGCCATAGCCTTATCGATTCTTGCGTATTTCTTATATTTGTTCAGCAATACCGATTTTGTACGGGAAACACGCGCGGCAATTGTAACCGATATTGAAAACATGCAGGACTGGTACGAACTGCATGGTATCAAAGAAGTCATTCGCATACTCGAACATCGCAACGGCAGCACACAAAATCATTTTTATTTGTTGGTCGACGACAAGGGTCAAAAATTAGCCGGAAACTTAAAAGAGTTTCCGCGCAATACGACCCAAGAGCATGAATTACTCAAGTTTGAAATACCGCATACCGAACTAGTATTGGCCGAGGCAAGTACGCGCCCAGAAAGTGTTGAATACGATATTCTTGCGAAAACACACAGTTTTGACAATGGATACCAACTTCTGGTGGGGCGGGATGTAGATGATGTTGAAATCACGCAGAAGTTAGTCGGAATTCTGGCGTGGATCTGTCTTGCCGTACTCATTCTGGTGATGGTCGCCAATTTTTTAATAAGCCTTTATGTCGTGCGGCGCGTGAATCATATTGCCATAACAGCTGGACAAATTATGGAAACCGGTGACCT
>JAJTIB010000022.1 GCA_021300075.1 Rickettsiales bacterium | reverse complement strand
GGCAAACCTGGCCCCGTGACGCGGCGGCTGATGGCGCTTTATGATGAACATATTGAACGGGAAACCGATGCTCACGCTGCCTGAACCAAAAGCCATTCTCTTTGATTGGGATAATACACTGGTTGATACCTGGCCGGTAATTCATCAGGCATTGAATGCAACCATGCGGGCGATGGATGTACCTGAATGGTCGCTTGCTAAAGTGAAATCCCAAGTGAAAAAATCGATGCGGGATTCTTTCCCTGAACTATTTGGGTCGAACTGGAAAAAGGCTGCCGACCTTTACCAGTCACATTACCGCGCCATTCATCTGGCGGCGATTGCGCCGCTGCCGGGCGCAGAAAAAATGCTTCAGGCCGTGCAGCAGAAGGGGCTGTTCTGTGCGATTGTCAGCAATAAACGTGGGCCAAGCCTGCGCCTGGAACTCGATCATCTCGGTTGGGCGCATTATTTTGCCGTCGCCATCGGCTCGGAAGATTCGGCGCATGATAAGCCGCATGCTGCGCCAGTGCTCAAGGCGCTTGAAGCGACCGACCTCAAACCCAATGCGTCCGTCTGGTTTGTGGGCGATACGATCATTGATATTGAATGTGCCCATCTCACCCATTGCACGCCAATTCTTTATGGTGATGTGAAAACGGATGGCGGCAGCTACGAAGGCTGGTCATTCGCCGACCATGTGCGCGACCACGCGGAGCTACTGGCGCTTATTAAGCGCCACTAAATGCTCCGCCTCGCCCTGCATCCGGGTGAGTAGCGCGAAGAGCGCCAGTTCATCCTCAAGGGTGATGAGCCGCTCAATTTCGGCAAAGTGCGGCAGGATGCTCTCAATCAGCAAGGCGACGGCAGGGCCGGCTGCTGAAATCGCCTCAATCTCCGCCTCGGGCGTAGTGGCGGCGGGAGCAACGATATCACGCATTCCACCCGCGCCAAAGCGACGCACGGACGCACCCGCATGTTGCTCATAAACGGCCACCGTGGAAATCAGGCTTGCGGCAAGAAGGCGCGGCAGATGCGCGGCGGCGATGGCAGCTGATGCTTCGCCGCGTTGCGCTTGCGGGCCAGAATGGAGCTCGCGCGCCAGGTGACGCAAAATGGCCTGATAGACGGCCAAGGCCGGAAGCAGACTCGTGCGATTTTCAAGAAATACATCCGTCCACATGCGCGGATTTGACCGCGAGATACGAAGGAACTGTCGCAGGGTCTCGGCGTCTTCGGGTACTTCGACGCCGAGTCGGTCCATGAAGCTCGCTGCCACAAACGCGATCAGATGCGGCAGGTGCGAGACATGCGCGTAAATCTGGTCATGGATGGTAACTGGCATTGTCAGCACTCTCGCGCCGATTTTCTGCCAGAGGGCCTTGACCTGATTGGCGGCGCTTCCCGGCACATGCGGTAGGGGAGTGAGGATACATAATTTATCCTCGAACAAATCTCCGCGACTCGCACTTGCACCCGATTTTTCGCTGCCGCTGATGGGATGTCCGGGGACGATGGCCTGACCTTCGGGCAGGAGATCAACCAGTGCTGCCATGCTGCATTTGACTGAACCGACATCGGTTACAATTGCCTGCGGCGCAAGATGTGAAGCGATGCTCCGGGCGAGGTCAGGGTAGGTGCGTAAGGGTGCGGCGAGTATTACTAAATCGGCATTTCGGACGACTTCTGCCAGTGGCAACACCGCGTCAATCGCGCCAAGACGCAGGAGATGCTCGGCGGATGCTGCTTGCGGGTCGTAGCCGACAATTTCCGCATGGATGCCAGCACGCCGGCAGGCCAGCGCAAAAGATCCGCCAAGCTGCCCGAGACCAAGAATGGCGATGCGTGTAAACATTAGGCGGATTTTCGTTGCGTGATGAAGTCCGTCAGTGCTGCCAGCAGCAAATGGTTTTCTTCCGTAGTGCCGAGCGAAATCCTGAGATATTCTGGCAGACCGTAATTAACGACCTCACGCGGGATGATGCCGCGTGCCATCAGGAATTGATTGGCGTCTGCCGCTGTTTGGCCAGGGGTTGCGGGGAATTTCACCAGCAGGAAATTGACCTGACTGGGCACAATCTCAAGCCCGAGTTGGGTGAGAGACTGCGCCACCCGCGTCATCTCCTGAGCATTGAGTCGCCGCATCCGGGCGATAAAATCGCGGTCTTTGAGTGCGGCGACTCCGGCAGCGAGCGCGGGCGAGGTAAGGTTGAACGGACTGCGAATACGGTTCATAACGTCGATAATGACCGCCGGCCCATGCGCCCAGCCAAGCCGCAAGGCGGGCAGGCCGTAGATTTTCGAGAATGTATGGAACACGACCGTATTTGTACCTTCGGTGACGAGCCGATGCCCGGCCTCGTAATCGTCGCTTTCCATATATTCGCTATAGGCTGCATCCAGCCCAAGAATAACATTCTCAGGCAGTTTTTCACGTAGACGCTGAACCTCTGTGAACGGGATAGAAGTCCCCGTCGGATTATTGGGGTTGGCGAGAAAAACAATTTTGGTTTTGGGTGTTACGGCGGCGAGCAGCGCCTCCACATCCGCGGTGAGATTCTTCTCCGGCGCGGTCACGGGGGTTG